>DNGF01000149.1:0-3217 GCA_003486665.1 Oscillospiraceae bacterium | reverse complement strand
TCATTCACTACCGCGCCGACACTTCGCTACCCCGTAAGAGGAGCTCACATATAATATAGCTTAATAAAAATCATGCAAGCTACGGTAGCCTGCCTGTTTGTATTTATCTCTTTGAAAGAACTTCGCTTTCATATTTTTCAACTTCGTCAAGCCATGTTCCGTCTGCAATTACACCCTGACGCGAGCAATACTCAGCCCAGACATCACCAAACGGGAAGAACTTCAGCTCCTCCTGCGTTGCGAGCAGCTTTGTAAAATTGCTCTCGTCCTGAAGCTTTGCAAGCTCCTTATGCGGAGTGAGAAGCGCATTGAGGAGTGCCTTCTGAACGTTTCTCAAGCCGATCGTCCATGCGGCGATTCGGTTGATCGAAGCGTCGAAATAGTCCGTTGCAATAAATACACGGTCGAGCGCGTCATGAGCAACGATCTCCTTTGCGATCTCCTTGGTTTCATCATCAAAGAGAACAACGTGGTCGCTGTCCCAGCGAACGGGACGCGTGATGTGAAGCGCAATCTTATCGTTGAAAAGAAGGAGTGAGGAAATCTTATCGGAAACGACCTCGGTCGGATGATAGTGTCCGTTATCCATGAGCGGCGTAATGCCCTTGTAGTTTACATATGAGAGTGCAAACTCGGCGGAACCGACCGTGTAGGATTCAAGACCGATGCCGAAAACCTTGGATTCGAGCGTAATATAAACCTTGCTCTTGTCATAAGGAACGGAAAGAATTTCATCAAGCGACTTTTTGAATCTCGCTCTCGGAGCAAGTCTGTCGGCAGGAATATCCTTGTAGCCGTCGGGAATCCAGATGTTCATTACGCACGGAACACCTGTTTCGTTCGCAAAATATTCGGCGATTTTAAGGCACGCCTTGCCGTGATTTACCCAGAATGTGCGAACCTCTTCATCGGGCGAAGAAAGAGTAAGATTATCCTTAACCATCGGGTGAGAGAAGAAGGTCGGGTTGAAATCAATGCCCATTCCCCTGTCCTTTGCAAACTTCACCCATTTTGCGAAGTGCTTCGGTTCAATTCTATCTCTGTCGGCAAATTCGCCGTCATCAAATATCGCGTAGCTTGCGTGAAGATTGAGCTTTTTCTTGCCGGGAACAAGCGAAAACGTCTTGTCGAGATCAGCCATAAGCTCATCGGGAGTCGTTGCCTTGCCGGGATAGTTGCCCGTGGTCTGAATTCCGCCCGAAAGCGCCTGCTTCGAGTCAAAGCCCGTAACGTCATCGCCCTGCCAGCAGTGAACGGAAACCGGAACCTTTGCAAGCGTTTCGATAACCTTTTCCGTGTCAATTCCTATCTCGGCATATTTTGCCTTTGCATATTCATAACGTGTCATAAAATACCTCCGTCAGTTGTTTGTATTTACTTCGGTCAGCTCTGCAAGCTCTTGCGGAATCTCAGCCTTGCCTATCCACATATTGCCCCATTCCTGACCTGCGATGTCCTCACAAATCTTTCTTTCCTCAGATGAAAGAATAACCTTACCTGTTTCTTTCTTTTCGGCTATCGCCCTTTTGATAAGCTCATGGTCGCTCTTCGTCATCTTGTAGCGATAAATTCCGATGATCGAAAGCAGGGCGAAAATAATCGGCAAAATCGAATATGTAAACTTTATACCGAACATACCCATTGTCGTCTGAACCGCGCCCTCGCCCGTATGGAAACCGAAAGCGGCAAGAATATAACCCGTCAAGGCAGCCATAAAGCCGTTGATCGTCTTTTTGATAAGTGACGAGAATGTTGAAATAACTCCCTCGCGGCGGCGGCCCGTAATAAGCTCGTCAACATCGGTGACGTCGGGCTGAGTATTCGTTCCTACAAATCCAACGCCTGAGAAGCCGAAGCAATAGAGAACCGAAGCAAGATACAGAACCCATGACGGTGTTTTTTCATCGACAAAAAGAGAAATTGCAAGACCGACTATCATAATTGGTCCGAGCAGCTTACCGCAGAGCTGCTTGCCGAATTTCATCGTCAAAGCGTAGTTGATCGGGAAACCCGAAGCCTCGGCAACACCCGCAACGGTATTGAGAATATTATATTTATTCCAACGTTTAGCGGCGTGCTTTATGAAATACTGATTTGAGTTATTGTAAAAGCCCTTTGAAATCGAATAAAAAGTGCTGAGTGCAAAATACTGTCTGAACGACTTGTTTTTGAACACGAGCTTGTACTCATTGAGCATATTGTAAATATTAACGGGTGGAACAACAATATCTCTCGAATCCTTCTCCTTGGACGAGAAAAACGTAATAAGAAGCGGAAGCGAGAAGAACAGCGCAAGCACAAGACCCATGAAAAGGAACTTGCTTCTGATCTCCGGAGTTGCTTCCAGGGTCTTAACATCCGTAAATCCGAGAACGGCGGAAACAAGTACAAAGGACGATACCATTCCGACCGAGTTGAAGATATATTCAACGGATTTATACTGCGTTCTCAGCGAATATTCCGGCGCAATCTCCGGCAGCATAGCCGTGTACGGAACGCAGACGAGAGTGTATGCCGTATTGAACAGCATATACGCGCAGGTGTAGTAAACCGTTATAACATTCGAGCTGACGATCTGCGAAAGACCGAACGAATTCCAAAGCAGGAAATACGATAAGAAAATCGGCACAACGCCCCAAAGAAGATAGCGGCGGTGCTTGCCGAACTTTGATTTTGTTCGGTCGGTGATAAGACCCATTGCAGGATCGGTTATCGCGTCCCAGATGTGGGCAAAGGCAAAGACCCAGCCCGCCTGCTTGGTATTAAGACCCTCAACCTCAGTCAGATACGACATAAAGAAAAGGCTGATTATGTAGGTCGAGCCGCCGAAAAGAATGTTCGCGGCATTGTAGCCGAGCATCGGCTTTAGCTGATGCCAAAAGTTTTTCATGTTGATTTTACCTGCCAATTTCATACCCCCGTTGTTTTTTGAATGATTAGCGCAATGCGAAAGCTTGATAAAACTTTCTGTCTTTTTGTAGGGGCGACCATCGGTCGTCTGCTTTAAATTCCTGCTGACTTTGACGGACGTGCAATGCACGCCCCTACTAAATCAAATTCAATTTCATTAAACTTTTTAACTCTTTGCATCGCAAAGCCCAATTCTTTTCACTTTTCTCTTGTATTAAACCCCTCAGTCACGACATAAGGTCGTGACAGCTCCCCTACAGGGGCGCCTAGATAGGTTCCTGCTGACTTTTCTTGCCTCCCCTGCAGG
>DNGF01000158.1:6233-6525 GCA_003486665.1 Oscillospiraceae bacterium | reverse complement strand
GCGAAACGGAGGGGTTAAAAGGAGCGGTAAAAAAATAGATTCAATTTCAATATTACTTGTAGGGGCGACCATCGGTCGTCCGCCTGTAATTTCTGCAGAATTCAGCGGACGTGACAATGCACGTTCTTATTGCTTTTATCTGAATTTCTTGTGAAAAGAAGATTGAAAAAATCTTTTTTCAAATCCCCACCACCGCAAGCGGTCCCCCTCCCCTTGCTTCAAGGGGAGGCTTGGGAAATTACTGCAAATTTCTAACGAAACCCCTCGGTCGGCTTCGCTGACAGCGTCTCGC
>DNGF01000158.1:613-6200 GCA_003486665.1 Oscillospiraceae bacterium | reverse complement strand
GTCCACCGGACTGTCATTCACTACCGCGCCGACACTGCGCTACCCTACAGGGGCGCCCACGCTCAATTGTATTTTCTGCCAGACATTCAAGTAAGCCTTCCCCTTAAGGGAAGTCTTGTAAAATTGCACATCAAGTCATCAGGAAACTCCCTCGGTCAGCTTCTCGCTGCGGTGGTGGAAATTTGAATCGTCAAACAAACAGTTGATCATTTTCCCTGCAACCTCATTACAAAAAAGCTGCGGTCCGTTCCGACATTATACGGAATCGGGCTACAGCTTATTTCTGCCTATTTATCTTTCATTTTCAATATCTGCAAGCATCTGCACTCTCTTTGCATGACGTCCGCCCTCGTAAACTCCCGAAAGCCATGCGTCAACGATCATCAATGCAAGATCAAGACCTACAACCCTCGCACCGAAAGCAAGCACGTTTGTGTCATTGTGTTGTCTTGAAAGCAGTGCCGAATACGGCTCGCTGCAAACAACGGCGCGTATACCCTTGACCTTGTTCGCCGCCAGCGAAATGCCTACGCCAGTGCCGCAGATGAGAATACCCTTGTCGCACTCGCCCGATGCGACTGCCTCGCCTACCGCCTTGCCGTAAATCGGATAATCCGTGCGCTCGGTACTGTTTGTGCCGAAGTCAACAACTTCAATTCCTTTTTCTTTAAGATGCTCAATGACCTTGCCTTTCAGTTCAAATCCGACATGGTCACAGCCTATTGCAATTTTCATAGAAAAACCACCTTTCAAATAATCGTTGATTAAATTGCGGCACAAAGTTTCGCACTGTGCTGAAATTTAATCAGCGGTTATAAGTATATATTGCGAGACTGTCGTGCATTTAGATGAAGAAAACGTTTTCTTTGCCCCGAAGCTGTATATTGATACTGCGAGTGGACATAAAAGCGTTTAGAAGAGCAAAGCGTGCCATAAACATAGCATCAAACGAAACACTCTTTGCTCTTCGTTCTTCGCTAAATGCGCGGCAGTCCCATCAAACAAAAATGTCGGTCAATCTTAACTCGTAAAGCAGTTTTTTGGAAAATAGAAGGGGAAAATATATGATGGGCAATACCGCACAAATTGCGGCGCACGGTATTGTCTGAGAAGTGAGCCGATCGAGCCGACATCTTTTCACTCATACTCCGGAACGCAGTATGCAATAGGTGTCCCGGAGCTTTTGTAATCTACAGATTACATATAATAAAGTTCGGAGGAAAGAACCTTATTTATTTGGTAACAAGGTTGGAGTCAACCGGGATTGTTTCGGGAGTTGCGTTAGCGTCAATTTTTTCGTTATTGTTAACAGCCTGGATCATACGCTTAAGCGATGTTGCGCCGATTCCTGCGGAGTCCTGTGCAACCGTTGCCGAAAGCTCGCCTGCTTTAACACTCTGGAGAGCCTCTTCCGCACCGTCTGTACCAACTACGATAACGTCCTTGCCCGCGTTCTTAACTGCCTGGAGTACGCCGAGTGCCATTGTGTCGTTGCAGCAATAAATAGCCTTGATGTTCGGGTTTGACTGAAGCATACTTGCCGCTGTGTCAAGTGCCTTCTGACGATCCCAGTCTGCCGGCTGTGATGCCACAAGCTTGATCTTTGAATCAGCCTTGAATGCGTTTGTTGCGCCGGTCTTTCTTGCTTCACCCGAAGCGTTACCTGCTTTGCCCTCGATGATAGCAACCTCGCCGCCGTTTGCAAGCTGATCAATGATATACTGTGCGCCCTTTTCGCCGACCTTTTCGTTATCCGTTGTTGCGAAAGCGATAACGCTGCCGCCTGCCGACTTAAGAGTATCCATATCAATCTTTTCGTCGATATTCATTACATAGATGCCCTTCTTGTTAGCCTCAACGATACCGTTGATAAGGTTTGTCGGTGAAAGCGGAGCAACACCGATTGCCTTGTAGCCCTTGTTGATGCAGTTTTCAAGGATCTTGAGCTGACCCTCTGTGTCTTCCTCTGTTGTTGCGGCGAAAACATCAACCGTAACGCCCTGTGCCTTTGCCTCTTCCAAGATACCGTCCTTCATCTTTGCCCAGAAGTCGTTTGAAAGCGGCTTAAGAATAACTGCGTAGTCTGCGCTGCCTGTGTTCTTGTCTGCGTTGCCGCCTGCTCCGCAGCCTGTGAGTACGAGTGCGAATACCATAACCGCTGCCAAGATAATGCTGAGAATTCGTGTCTTTTTCATAGTGATTATCCTTTCTGTCTTAAATTTAAAATTTGTTTTTCGGCAACCGATTTAACGGCTTCCGTTTTTTATATTACCAACGGCTCAGTCTGCCGTCAGATAATACTTTTTAACATCTGATGAGCGTAAATTCCGCTGCCGTAAATTCCGCTCTGCTGATCATGCTCGGTGAACATGATCTCAAGGTTTTCCTCCGGATAAGGCTTACGCACCTTTTCGTGAACAGCTTCGAGAAGAACGTCTTTCGGAAAGCCCTCCATGAAAGTTACACCGCCCGCGATTATCGAATAGTCGGGGTCGAGAATATTTATCTCGGTTGCGATAGGAATTGCAAGATCCCTTACGAATTTTAAGATAATCGGTGAATTTCCGTGGTACTTGAAAACCTCTCTTATCGGAACATCGGGAAAATATTTTTCCGCAAGATATTCAAGTCTTTTGCCCGAACATCTGGTTTCCGAGCAGCCGATGTTTCCGCAGGTGCATTCCTCGTCAACATCATAAAGAGGAATGTGTCCAAGCTCTCCTGCCGCACCGTTCTTGCCGGCGTAAAGCTTGCCGTTTATGCACATCGCGTTTCCGAAGCCTGTTCCGATATAAAATCCGAGTACGGTTTTAGTATTGTCAATTTTCAGTTTATCCATGTCGTTCATGAGGAGAAAATTTACATCTCTGTCAAGAAAAACCGGCATACTGAGCTTATCCTGAAGCTTATCGCTGAATCGGATATTGTTGAAACCTTTAAGGTTCGGGGTTGAAATTATTGTTTTCTTATCCTTGCTGACTATTGACGGGATTCCGACCGCCGCGGCTCTGACGGAATCACGGATACCGTATCTGTCCATATAGGCTTCAATTTCCTTGTGAATTATCTCCACAACATCGCCCGTGTCAAAAATTCTGCTCGAATTCTTTTCAAAGTAACTGATATTGCCCTCTTCGTCAACTGCGCCGATTCTGAAATTTGTTCCGCCGATGTCAATACCCAAAGTCAAATTTCCCATCCTGTCCACCTCCTTCGGCAGGAAATCAATTATATTTCTGCGCCTGTCAAGGTTTTGAATTCATCTGTCATGATGTCCCATGCCTTTGTAAGATCGGGATCTTTCGAGAAAAGTCCGGAAGATCCGACAATGAAAACCTCTGTTCCTGCGTCATAAAGCCGCTTAAAGGTTTTCTGATTGCATGATCCGTCAACCTCAATAAGATATTTGTAGCCGTACTTTTCTTTAAGCTCTCTTGCCTCGCTGATTTTGTCAAGCATTTCTTCAATGAACGGCTGTCCTGCGAAGCCGGGATCAACAGACATTATCGTAAGCTTATCAATTCTGTTGATATAGTGCTTAATTGCCGAGAGCGGAGTTGAGGGGCTGAGTACAACACCCTTTTTACAGCCGAGCGACTCAATCTTATTCATGATTCTGAAAGCGTCGTTGACTATCGTTTCGGCATGGGGGCAGATATAGCCTGCCCCGGCCTCAGCGAGTGTTTCGATGTAATCATCGGGGGTTGTAACCATCAAGTGACAATCAATCGGTTTCTTTGCGATAGTCGAAAAAGCTTTTACAAAATCGGGTGAAAGTGTGATGTTCTTGACGAAGTGACCGTCCATTATATCCACATGATACAGGTCGCATCTTTCGTTGAGGATTTCCGTCTGATTTTTGATATCAAGGAGATCCATACACATGAGCGACGGATTAAACATTGGTTTCATAAAAAGCACCTCTTTGCAATTGAATTATTTCTTGCGAGCTACGAATCTGTCAAGTGCAACGGAACCGATGATGAGCAAGCCCATAACAACCTGCTGCCAAACGCTCGGAACTGCGAGAATGTTAAGACCGTAGTTGATAACGCCGATGATAAGACCGCCCATTACAACGCCGAAGATCTTGCCCTTGCCGCCGAAGAAGCTTGTTCCGCCGATAATCGAAGCTGCAATTGCGTAGGTTTCAAAGCCCGTTGCAGCTGCCGGCTCAGCTGAACCGACACGTCCGAGAAGTACAATACCTGCAATACCTGCACAGATACCTGAAATTATGAACACGATCAGGGTGTGCATATTAACATTGATACCTGAGTACCATGCGGACTCTTTGTTGCCGCCGAGTGCGTAAATATTTCTGCCGACCTTTGTTTTTCTCGTCAGGAACGAGAGGAGAAGTGCCACAACGATTGCAATTATTGCAACGATCGGAAGAAGATCAAAAACCTTGTACGAAATAAAGTTTGTGAATGATTTCGGGAATCCGAAAACCGCGCTTGAATTTGAAATAATGAGTGTTACGCCTCTGAAAATCGACTGCGTACCGAGTGTGATGATGAACGGATGAAGTCCCGTTACGTTGATGAGAAGACCGTTGATAAAGCCGAGGAAGCCGCCGAAGATTACGCCGAGCAAAACAGCAAGCAGCGGATTTATGCCTGCGACCATCATCTGAGCCGAAACCATACCGGTCAGGGCAACGACCGAACCGACCGAAAGGTCGATACCTGCAATAAGGATTGCAAAGAATTCGCCCATCGCAATAAGGATGTTAACCGAGCTTTGCGAAAGAATCTGTGTTATTGTTGCCGTGGAGAAGAAAGTACCGGGTCGCATAACTGCAAGAATGAGAAGCAAAATTATGAGAATTCCGAATGTACCGTACTTCTGCCAGATCATATTAAAAGTGAGTTTTTCTTTGGGTTTAACCTGCTTTATTTTTTCAGACATGGTATTCACGTTCCTTTCTTTATTCAGGCGATATCCGCCGTAGACGCTTTGATGATATTTTCTTCTGTTGCTTCTCTGTGCGGGAAGGTCTTAACTATTTTGCCTTCTCTGAAAACATGGATCGTGTCGCAAACTGCGAGAAGCTCCGGCAGCTCCGACGAAACAACAAGCACGCCCTTGCCCTCGTCGGCAAGCTTACGCATAAGGGTATAAATCTCACTCTTACTGCCGATGTCGATACCCTTTGTCGGTTCGTCAAAAATAATTATCTGTGAATCGGCGGCTACCCATTTGCCGAGAATTACTTTCTGCTGATTGCCGCCCGAAAGCTCCGTGATACCCTGATCTACGGAATAGCATTTGATGTTCAGGCTCTTTTTCTGAGCCTCGGCACATTCTTTTTCAAATTTGCCGCTTGTCAGTCCGCCGGCACCGCCGAGCGTTGACGATTTTATAAACGGCAGAATTGAAATATTCTGCTTAATATCAAAGTTGTGGAAAAAGCCTGTTTCACGTCTGTTTTCCGTAACCATCGCAAGTCCGTGCTTAATTGCCGAGTAAGGACTCTTGATGTTAACCTTTTTCCCCTTGATGAAAACCTCACCCGATGATTTCGGTTCCGCGCCGAAGATTGAATTCATCATTTCACTTCTGCCCGATCCGACAAGTCCCG
>DNGF01000158.1:0-573 GCA_003486665.1 Oscillospiraceae bacterium | reverse complement strand
CCGACGATTTCACCCTTATGAAGCTTGAACGAAACGTCCTTTACCTTTCCGTCTTTTCGCGAGAGATTTTTGACCTCGAAGATTACCTCCTCGCCGTCGTAATTGTCGGGAGCATCCTCATGCTGGTAGGTATTCTGAACCGTTCTGCCGACCATCATCGTTACAAGATCATCGACTGAAACATCGCTTACCTGCTTCGTACCGACGTAAGCTCCGTCCTTGAGAACGGAAACTCTGTCGCCTATTTCCTTGATCTCTGCAAGCTTATGCGAGATAAATACGATTCCCTTGCCTTCCTTTTTCAGCGCTCTGATAACCTTAAAAAGATGCTCAACCTCTTTGTTTGTCAGCGACGCCGTAGGCTCGTCCATAACGATTACCTTACTGTCCGAGGCAAGTGCCTTTGCGATTTCAACCTGCTGCTTTTCCGAAACGCTTATATCCTCTACCAAGGTTTTCGGATCTCTGTTCAGTCCGATTTTTGCAAGAAGCTCCTTTGCCCTTTTGTTCATCTCGGCATAATCAACTACCGATGCAATTCCGACCTTTTTCATCGGAAGCTTTCCGACAAAA
>DNGF01000220.1 GCA_003486665.1 Oscillospiraceae bacterium | reverse complement strand
TAAAATATCGGAAAGGTTGGACTGTATTTTCTGTGCAACATCCGGCTTATTCATCGAATAAACGTGAACATTCTCAACACCGTTTGCATAAAGATCGATTATCTGATCGGTTGCGTAGGCTATGCCCGCCTGCTTCATCGCAAGCGGATCAGATCCGAATTTGTCAACAATTTTAAATCTTTGCGGCATGAATGAGCCTGAAAGTTTGATTGCTCTGTCAACCTGCTTTGCGTTGGTTATCGGCATGATTCCTGCAACGATCGGCACGGTAATGCCTGCCTCACGGATTTTATAAAGAAAATTATATAAAAGATTATTGTCAAAAAACATCTGTGTAGTGAGGAATTCACAGCCCGCCTCAACCTTTTCTCTCAGATGCTTTATGTCTTCTTTTTGATTCGGGCTTTCCGGATGGATTTCGGGATAGCAAGCTCCTCCTATGCAAAAATCAAAGCCGCTCTCCTTAATTTCACGGATAAGGTCAACGGCATATTGATGCTCCCAGCCGCTTCTGTCCTCGTTCTCCATTTCCGCTGGAATATCTCCGCGGAGAGCAAGAACATTCTTTATTCCCCGCCTGTTCATCTCCGCGATTCGCTCCCGAACAGTCGCTTTTGAGGAGGAAACACAGGTCAGATGAGCGAGAGTAGGTACGCCGTAATCCTTCATGATATCTTCGGCAATATCAAGAGTATATCTGCTCGTTCCGCCGCCTGCGCCGTAGGTTATGCTCATGTAAGCAGGCTTGAGCTTCGCGATTTCATGAGTAGCCTGCTGAACGCTCTCAAAGGCGGTGTCAGTCTTTGGCGGAAAAACCTCAAAAGACAAAGACATCTTTCCGTTGTTAAGAATTTCTGTAATTTTCATATATGCCGCTCCCTTCGGGGTCAAGTTACTTCTTTTCTTTCACACTGTCAAGCCCATAGTGCATCGCGAATGTTATATTGCGCCAATGTTCGGGATCTTCGGTTATATCCGCGCCATCCGTCGAAACAGCGTGTTTATCCGATGTGTAGTATTTTTCAAGCTCAAGGTCATAGTTACCCTGCGACTTTTGTTCTTCAATATAAGCATCGCGCTTAACGTTAAAGGTGTGAAGCTTATTCATATCCTGCGCTGTGTGAATACACGACATCATACTCCAGATTGACCCGAACACAACCGAAATCAGGAGAAGTCTGCGCGTCAGATTTTCGCTCAGCATAATTCTGTAGACGAGAATTCCGACCGCCGTCATGGCATAGACGTAAATGCCGAACCAAGCTCTTGTCGGAAACTGCGGTGATGCAATCATAACCGCAGCGGCACCGAATGCGCCGAGCATAGCAATGAACGCAACCCCCGTCTTTTCATTGCCGCTTTTGCGGTCATATGTATAAAGAATAACAGCACACACGACAAACGCACCGACAGATACGGAAAGAAAAAGTATCATATTCGCCGGAATATTTACAAGCCTTGTCGTGATCGAGTTGCCGACCTCATCTCCGATATCAACTCGCCTGGAATTTCCCGGAGCAAGAACCATGAAGAAGAAACCGCACAAAGCGCCTATCAAGCCCGTCATTGACCAAACGGGTATTTTCCTCTTGTGAACGCGGCAATAAATCATAAAAAGAACCGCAACGCCGATAAAGGCGGCGCTTGTATTCTCGTTTGTCGCGCCTGCCGCCGCACAGACAAGCGTCATGACAATTGTCTTAAGCCATGGGGTTTTATCATCTTTTCCGTCGGCATAGAGCCTGAACGGAAGCAAAGCCGCAAGCCTGAATACCGAACTCCAAAGGTAATTTATACTTCCGGTGAGCCAGAGCGCGGTTTTTCCGAAATCGGGAAGAAAAGTCCACGCGGCAAGGCAAATAAGAACGAACAGAACCGCTCTGTCATCCTTACTGCTTCCCTTACAATGCTTGTAAATTAAAAGCATCAACGCAACGTATGCCGCAGAATTAAGCACATTAAATACACCTTTCGGAAGCATCAGCACACCCTGAACGATTGAGTGAATCAGAATTCTTCCGTTCATGACATTATAGTGTGCTTTCATGGATTCAACGATATCGGAAATGCTCTCAACCCTTTGATCTTTAATAGAAAGCAAAATAAAATCGCCGATTCCGTTTTCCGAAAAAATATTGAAATAAATATAATCATCGTTAAGATACGGAGTACAATAATTCAGAAAGAGCATAACCGCAAAAAGGATCGCACAAACGGCTGCTATTATCGTAACATTCAGCTTTTGCTTTGAGGATATTTTTTTATCTGCGCGGCAAAGCGCCGAATATGCCTTGTCGCCAAAATCAGCAAAGCGTTTTTCTTTCATGGCTATCCCTCCGTTCACGGGAAATATTATAATACACAGGCAAGAAAAAAACAACCGTATTAATGAACATTTATTGACCGCGCGAATATTTCTGATAGTAGGAATATTTTGTGAAATCGGTGATTTTTAATGAATAATATAACCGGAACAGTACTCGGAATCATTCTGCCGTTTCTTGGAACCACCGTCGGCGCGGCAGCAGTGTTTTTTTTAAAAGGAAATACAAACCCACGTTTCCACAGAGCTATGCTTGGCTTTGCGGCAGGCGTCATGACGGCTGCATCGGTGTGGTCACTGCTCATTCCGTCCATTGAAACAGCAGGCACATGGATTCCTGCTGTGGCAGGCTTTCTCGTCGGAACGGCGGCAATGATGGTTTTAGATCTGCTTGTTCCCGATTTTGATATGAGCGTTGGCAGGTTTCCGAAGCTCGGCGAAAACATGATGCTTTTTATTGCCGTAACATTGCACAACATTCCGGAGGGAATGGCGGTCGGAGTTGCATTTTCGGGCGCTATCAGCGGAATTTTGCCTATTTCCGAAGCTCTCACGCTTGCCATCGGAATTTCGGTACAGAATTTCCCTGAGGGAACGATTATCTCCGCCCCTCTTGTAACAGAGGGAATGGACAAGAAAAAAGCATTTCTCTACGGAGTTATTTCGGGTGCGGTTGAACCTATAGCGTCGGTGATAACGGTCTTGCTGACATGGCTCGTTGCCCCGATATTACCGTACCTGCTTTCCTTTGCCGCAGGAGCAATGATTTATGTTGTGACTCATGAGCTTATTCCGGAGGCAAAAAGCAAAATCGGCACCGCCGGCACGGCAGCAGGCTTTGCACTGATGATGTTATTGGACGTTGCAATGGGTTGATTTTCGGAATTTTTTAATTTTTTCTGCAAAATGTATGTGTTAAAATGATATGACCCAATAAAAAAGAGAAGTAACTTCAAAATATGGTATAATGTTATTCACGACAAAAACATAACCAAAGAAAGAAGTACTTCTCATGAACATAATAACACAAGAAGCAAGGAAAAAGCAAGCAATAGTTAAATATGCCGAGAAAAATGGAAAAAGCAGCGCAAGCAGAATGTACGGAGTAAGCCTTTCAAGCGTAAAACGGTGGTGCAAAAGATATGACGGAACATGGCAGTCGCTGATGGAGAAGTCACACAGACCGCACAGCCACCCGAACAGGCACACGCCAAAGGAAGAACGTCAAATAAAGAACTCGTTCAAGAAGTTTTTTCAAAGATATGGCTGGGACGGAGTATACAGCGATTTGTTGCGAAAAGGATATAGCCGCAGTTTCTCCGGAATGGTGTATGCAGCCAAGAGAATGGGTCTTGCAGAACGAAGCAAGCCGAAAAAGAAAAGCAGAATCAGCAGAAGATACCCCGAAATATTGACACCGGGAGAAAAGGTGCAAATAGATGTCAAAGAAGTGCCGTACAACTGCCTGAGAGGCTCTGTATTAAGGAATAACAAGCATTTGTATCAATGGACAGCGATAGATGAATGTACGAGAATGAGGTTTGTATATGGGTTTGAAGAACACACGCCGGAAAACTCGGTAAGATTTCTATTGATGGTGATAAAGGCGTTTCCGTTCAGAATAAAAACAATACAAACAGACAACGGAACAGAGTTCACATACAAGTACATAAGCGATGAAAATATATGTCCGTTTGATAAGGCATTACAGAAACTCGGAATAAAACATAAGCTGATACCGCCAAGAACACCGTGGCATAACGGAAAGGTAGAACGCAGTCACAGAAATGATCAGCGATATTTTTATGACTGG
>DNGF01000273.1:836-2655 GCA_003486665.1 Oscillospiraceae bacterium | reverse complement strand
TATCATTTTAACACATACATTATTGACATTTGTGTTATAATTGTATAAAAAGAACGGAGGCATTTTTATGAGAGATTTTTATGATATTATCAAATCGAGAAGAAGCGTAAGAGCCTTTAAGGCTGATGATATTCCCGCAGATAAGCTGGAGAGAATACTGGAAGCCGGAACATATGCACCGACAGGTCGTGGAAAGCAGTCGCCGCAAATCGTTGTTGTAAAGAACAAGACTTACCGTGACAGAATTTCATCGCTTAATGCTTCCGTCATGGGTACGGACAGTGACCCTTACTACGGCGCACCGATAATCGTTCTTGTTCTTGCCGACGGGAATGCCAACACATTTGTGGAGGACGGAAGCTGTGTGCTTGAAAACCTTATGCTTGCCGCCGAAGCAGAGGATCTCGGTGCCGTATGGGTTCACCGCGAACGCGAGATCTTTGACAGCGCCGAGGGTAAAACTCTTCTTCGCGAATGGAATCTGCCGGAGAATCTGCGCGGCGTAGGATCAATTGCTCTTGGATATCCGAATGTCGAGCCGAGAGAAGCGGCACCGCGAAAGGCGGATTATATAAAGTATATTTAAGATTAGAATGATTACAATTTGTAACTTTTTGTAACTTTTAAATCTTTGTTAAAGTTAGACAAGCTGCAGAGCTGATTAACAGCAAAACATGAACAAAACTAACAACAAATAAGCGGTTTCATGCGATCGGAAAGCCGAAATTCGAAGAAAAAGTCACACTTTTGAGTGCGAAAAATTTGACAATTGTAACCTTTTATGTTATACTCCTGTCCGTTGTGCAAAAACTACCGACAGGAGTTATTTTATGAAAACTGTTTTAAAAAGAATAATGCCGGTTCTTTTGGCAATAGTGACGATACTTACGATTGCTTCATTTAATTCGGCAAGCGCAAAAGGATATAATTGTACGAGTACCAAGCTCCAGCAGCTTATAAATGAGTGGGACGGAGTTTACTGGACAGGATCGTTCAGGACTGCGACAACCTGCAAAGGCTTTGCAGATATGATGTTCAACGAGCTTTACGGTAACGGCGGCGTAGGCGCTTATAATTCCGGTGCTTACAGCTATTATGTTCCTACTCCGCGAAAGGCAACGGAAATCGCAAGACTCAGCTCGGCAGGCTACCGTGATTTTTACAACATCATGCACAAGGCAGCTTCGGGTGACTATATCCAGTGGGCAACCGCTTATTCGCAGCATTCGTCAATCTTTATTTCGTGTGATGAAAACGGCTTTTATGTTTTCGACAGTAATTTTGTTGAGCCGTATCTCTGCACCGTACACTACATTACCTACGAGTATATTACAAGTGTGACCTACGGTGTTTCACTCTATAGATCAACATCGAGCGAACACGCGATAAAGAAAAAGCCTGTTGTCAAAAAGGTAAAGACCGTTCCTTATGAATTCGCTGAAAAAAATGTAACGCTTTCTTATATGGAAACTTATACCCCGACCGTCAACGGCGGAAAGAAAATTACAAGCTGGACATCTTCGGATGATCATGTTGCAGTTGTAAGCAACAGCGGCGTTATTGAGGGCGTTTCCGGTGGAACTGCGGTTATTACCGCGATAAATTCCGAGGGTAAATCAACACAGATGACTGTTACCGTGGAGGATACCTCAGTGAAAAGAATTATCGGCGTGCTGCTTGAAGGCTTTAAGCCGATGAACATAGGCGACTTGATTGCCTGAGAAAATTATTAATAAAAACCGACGGGATCCTATCTGATTCAGATAAGATCCCGATTTTCATATTCTTCTGTCCTTATAATAAAATTCCTCATCGCGCT
>DNGF01000273.1:0-791 GCA_003486665.1 Oscillospiraceae bacterium | reverse complement strand
ACGGATTACCGACCGCCACAACATTTGCGGGAATATCCTTGGTAACGACAGAACCGGCTCCGATAACGGAATTGTCCCCGACCGTAATGCCGGGTAATATGACCGACCCTGCTCCGATCCAGACATTTCTGCCGATGTGAACGTCTATGTTATATTGCATTGCCTTCTCACGCAGCGAGGGCAGAATGGGGTGACCGGCGGTTGCTATCGTAACGTTTGGTCCGATCATCGTCTTGTCGCCGATGTATATATGACCGTCATCAACAAGCGTCAGGTTAAAGTTTGCATATACGTCGCTGCCCAGATGGACGTTGGCGCCGCCCCAGTTTGCGTAATACGGCGGCTGAATAAACGTTCCCTCGCCGACCTCGGCGAATGAAAGCTTCAAAAGCTCGGTGATGCGTTCTTCATCTCCGAGTCCGAGCGTATTGTATTCCTTCATGTATTGTACGCAGGTTGCCTGAACCTTCAGAATGTCCTTGTCCATTCCGTTAAAGAGCAGACCGTTGTCTTTTTTCTCTGTTTCAGTCATAATAAAACCTCCGAAATTTCAAATCCGGTTTCAGTATATCAAAACACGAATGTAACGTCAAGAGTTACTTAAGATGAAAAATATATTATAAAATGTATGTGTTAAAATGATATGACCCAATAAAAAAGAGAAGTAACTTCAAAAAATGGTATAATGTTATTCACGACAAAAACATAACCAAGAAAGAAGTACTTCTCATGAATATAATAACACAAGAAGCAAGGAAAAAGCAAGCAATAGTTAAATATGCCGAGAAAAA
>DNGF01000132.1 GCA_003486665.1 Oscillospiraceae bacterium | reverse complement strand
GAAGATAACTTCTGGGAGCACGGCGAAGGTCCCTGCGGCCCCTGCTCCGAAATATATTATGACCGCGGCGAAGAGTACGGCTGCCACAAGCCCGACTGCAAGGTCGGCTGTGACTGCGACAGATACGTTGAGTTTTGGAACCTTGTTTTCACGCAGTTTGAAAACGACGGCCACAACAACTACACACCCCTTTCGCACCCGAACATTGACACCGGCATGGGTCTTGAAAGACTTGCCTGCATCGCTCAGAACGTGGACAACCTCTTTGAGGTCGATACGATTCAGAACATTATGAAGCACATTGCGAGAATTGCAGGTGTAGAGTATCATACAGATGAAAAAAGCGATGTTTCTCTTCGAGTTGTAACCGATCATATCCGTTCAACAACGTTCATGATCGGCGACGGTGTTATGCCGTCAAACAGCGGCAGAGGATATGTTCTTCGCCGTCTTCTCAGAAGAGCCGCAAGACACGGCAGACTCCTGGGAATTAACAGACCTTTTCTTGCCGAGGTTGCCGAAACCGTAATTAACGAAAATAAAAACGCTTATCCGAACCTTGTCGAAAAGCACGATTTCATTCTTAACGTTATTTCGACCGAGGAGGAGAGCTTTAACAGAACCATAGATTCGGGACTTGATGTTCTTTCAAAAATGATCGAGGAATCGGAGTCAAAGGAGCTTAGCGCCGAAGACGCATTCAAGCTTCAGGATACATTCGGCTTCCCGATCGACCTCACTAAGGAAATCCTTGAGGAAAAGGGCATGACCGTTGACGAAGAGAAGTTCAAGGAGCTTGTTCTTGTTCAGCGCAAGCGTTCGCGTGACGCTCATAAGGGCGCAGGCGCCGAGGGCTGGAACGATACGGGTGTTGTTACAAAGGGTATTGCGAAGACGGAGTTCAAGGGCTACGATTCGTACGAAGCCGATGGCAAGATAATTGCATTTATCACTGACGGAATCAGATGTGATGTGCTTGAAAACGGCGCGGATTCGTTCCTTGTAACCGATAAGACAGCGTTCTATGCAGAAAGCGGCGGACAGGTCGGCGATACAGGCTGTATCTACGGCGACGGCTTCACATTTGAGGTTGAGAACACAACAAAGACCAATGACGGCGTGTTCCTGCACTACGGAAGAATTACCGAGGGTGACAATGCCAAGACGGGCGACAGCGTGAGAACAGTTATTGACGCGAAGAGAAGAGAGGCTATCGCAAGAAATCATACTGCGGCTCATCTTCTTCAGGCGGCTTTGAGAAAAACGCTCGGCTCCCATGTTGAGCAGGCAGGTCAGCTTGTCAATGAGAATACGGTTCGTTTCGACTTTTCTCATTTCTCGGCTATGACTTCGGACGAGCTTAAAACGGTTGAAAATGAGGTTAACAATATTATTCTCTCAGCCGAAAGCGTTACAATGACCGAGATGCCGATCGAGGAAGCGAAGAAAACAGGAGCTATGGCTCTTTTCGGAGAGAAGTACGGCGATGTTGTCCGCGTTGTTAAGGCAGGAGATTTTTCAACCGAGCTTTGCGGCGGAACGCACGTTTCGAATACAGGCAAGCTCGGACTGTTTAAGATCATTACCGAAACATCAGTTGCCGCAGGAGTAAGACGAATCGAAGCCGTAACGGGTACAGGCGTTCTCGGTTATATAGATTCACTCAATTCGACAATTTTTGGCACTGCCGCCGCTCTTAAGGTGGCAAATCCCTCGGATATTGAGAAGAAAGCGGTTTCAATTTCAAACGAGCTTAAAGAAAAGGATAAAGAAATCGAAGTGCTTACCGCTCAGCTTACCGAGATGCGTTCGGGCAGTCTTTTTGACAATGCCGTTGAGGTCGGCTCACTGAAGGTAATTGCCGCAAACGCAGGCGAGGTCACGGTTGAAGAGCTTCGCCAGCTTTCGGACAAAGCAAAGGCAGAGGGCGCCAATATCGTAGCTGTTTTCGGCGCAGTGAATAAAGAAAAAGGCTCGGCTAACTTTGCCGCCTGCTGTGCCTCCGAGGCTGTGAAGTGCGGAGTTAAAGCAGGTGACGTTGTTCGCGCTGTTGCAAAGCTTGCCGGCGGTAACGGCGGCGGAAAGCCCGATTTTGCAATGGCGGGAGCAAAGGATATCAACAAGGTTGACGAAGCGATCAACGCAGCTGCGGATATTGTTAAATCACTTATTAAATAAAACGGGAGGATAATTATGGATTGTCTTTTTTGTAAAATAATCAGCGGAGAAATTCCGTCAAATAAGGTTTATGAGGACGAAACCGTTTATGCGTTTCGCGACATCGAGCCTCAGGCTCCGACTCATATTCTCATTATCCCGAAGCAGCATATCAAATCTGCCGCCGAGATAGACGAGAGCAACAGCGCTGTTGTGGCTCATATCTTTGAGGTTGCGGCTAAGATTGCAAAGCAGGAGGGTCTTGACGACGGATTCCGAATCGTAAATAACTGCGGCGATATCGCGGGACAGAGCGTTAAGCATCTTCATTTTCACCTTATGGGCGGCAGAGAATTCGGCTGGCCCGCAGGCTGATTCGTTAAATAGTATTAATTATTTATTAACGAGAGGAAGTATTATAAATGTCAGAAACTTATAAAATGAAAATTGCAGGACTCGAAAGAGAGCTTCCTGTTTGTCCGCTTAATGAAAATGTTTCAATCGCAGGATTCATTATTTTCGGCGATGTTGAGCTTACCGTTGCCGCCGCTTCCGAGCTTCTTAAAAAGCT
>DNGF01000041.1:1524-7699 GCA_003486665.1 Oscillospiraceae bacterium | reverse complement strand
GGTCGAACGTGTTATTCCGAAGGCTTTTTCAATATCCTTTTGAAAAACATCGTGATCGCTGTTTTCGTTAAGATATCCGATTATACAGCCGTTCGTTCCTGTCATTGATTCGATTTGCTTTTTATTCGGAAGATTTTCTATGAATCTGTAAATGAGGTGCGAAAGCGAACGCAGCTCATTATGAACCGTTTCTTTCATATATACGCTCTCCTAAATAATTTAATTAATTGTACGACATTCAACATTATAGTTTACCATTCAACAAATGTCAATACATTTGACTGTTAATAATTTATGAACTTTTTGTGCAAATAAAAATGTAGGTAAAGGAATATTTGAGCGGTATGGTGTAAATGAATTCAAGCAGGGTGTGTTCTGCAAGTTGTTCAGTAGAAAAAAATCACCCGAAAAGGAAGGGGGGAATAAAACCTTTTCGAGTGATTATGAATTTTGCCTTTGCCGTCATGCAATTCCGATTTTTCGGATACGATTCAATAAATCGCGGTGCAATCCGCATGGCGGTTGAGTAGGGCATAGAGTAATTCGATATTGACGGCTCGCAAAAGCCGATGTTTTAAGCAATCCGCACACGTTAATCGTGCGGCATTGCCTCTCAGAACTTTCTGGAGATAGCGCCTGCTGTCAGAAGGTTCAAGATAGCACGGAATGAAAACTTCTTTTCCTTTGCGATCTCGTTCAATACTTTTTCCTCTGCGACATAATACATATTGTTTGTCATAAGTCATTCATTCCTTTCTTTTTCTTTTGTGACTACATTATAGCACGGCTCTTTTTATTTGTCAAGCGTTTTGCACAAATAATTTATGCTCAATTTGTGCATTTTTACCCAACAAAAATTGTGCTATGTGCATAATCACCTAATTGCAATATATTCAATAGTGTCAAAAGATGTAATTTTTGACGTTTTATACAATTTTAAGCGATGATCATAATATGATAAAGTAAGGAATTCCGTATTTTGTTGTTTTGACGTTTGAAATGATATGTAGTATTGACAATTTTTTGTCATTATGCTAAAATCTTCACTGTGTTTTTAGGAGGTATTGCATAATTATGTGGTGGAAAATTTTATTGGCTTTGCTGGCTCTTTTTATTATAGTAACTCTTATAAGAGCTATTTTTTACAAGCCGAAAAAGTTTGAAGGGGTTAAAATCGAGGATGCCGACATAGATGTAAACAAGGTTGCCGAGCATCTTTCCAAGGCGATTCAGTGCAAAACGATTTCAAGAAGCAATCCGGATGATATTGATTGGTCGGAGTTTGAAAAATTTCATGATTTCCTTGATGAAGCCTATCCGCTTATAAAGCAGAACACAGTAAAGGAAAATGTTTCAAAGGCGAGCCTTATCTATCGCTGGAAGGGCAAAAATCCCGATCTTGAGCCAATGGCACTGCTTTCGCACCAGGACGTTGTTCCCGTTGCCGAGGGTACGGAGAATGACTGGACTCATGACGCGTTCAGCGGATACAATGACGGCGAGATCATCTGGGGCAGAGGTGCGCTCGATATGAAGAATCACCTTATCTGCGTTATGGAAGCTGTCGAATCCTTGATGGAAGAGGGCTTCCAGCCTGAGCGAGATGTATATCTCTGCTTCGGTCACAATGAAGAAATTGTTTGCTCTAAGGAATCGGGTGCTGATGAGATCGTCAAGGTTCTTCAGTCAAGGGGAATTCATCTTGACAGCGTTCTTGATGAGGGCAGCGCACTTCTCAGAGTTGATGTCAAGGGTCTTATTCATACATATGTTGCCGCAGTCGGTGTTGCCGAAAAGGGCTATGCCGATATGAAGCTTACGGTTCATGACAAGGGCGGTCATACTTCCGCAGCACCGAAGCACAGCGGCATGGCAAAGCTTGCCAATACAATTAAAGATGTTGAAAGACACCAGTTTAAGTCGCATATGCTTCCGTTCCTCACCGAGCTGTTTGATACGGTCGGCAGAAAGGCGACCTACCTCGGCAGAACGGTAATGTGTAACGTATGGCTTCTCAAGCCGATTATTAAGCTCGTGCTTAAAATTATCCCCGAATCTGCAAGCATGGTAAGAACAATACAGAGTATTTCAATGTGCGAGGGAAGTCCCGAACCGAATGTTCTGCCGCAAAGACCGAGTATCACGATTAATTTCAGACCTCTTCCCGGCGACACGGTTGATGATGTTGAAAAACATATCCGCAAGGCTGTTCGCTATAAGGATTTGGAGATAGAGCGTCTTTACAGCAAGGAAGCAACCAAGTTCTCACCGACCGATTCAAGAGCGTTCAATGCGATCAGAAAGGTTGAAGAGGGACTTCATCCCGATGATGTTGCCGTTGCTCCGTACCTTGTAATGGGAGGCACAGACTCATACCGTTACGGAAAGATTTGTGACAATATTCTCCGCTATGCTCCGTTCAATGTTTCCGTTGATCTTTTCCTGACAACTCATGCAACCGATGAACGTTGTCCGATCTCGGCTCTCAAGGAAAGCGTTATCTTCTTCAGAGAGTATATTAAAGAGGTTTCAAAAGCAGAGTAAATTGTATATAGCAAAAGCACAGAAGCAATTCGCTTGCCTCTGTGCTTATTTTTTTATTCCTTTTTATTATTCGAAAGAAGCTCCGCTTTCCTGCTTGTCTGCAATATCGTTCGGACCGTCCTTCCAAGCCGGTACACACTTCTGTGTAAGGTTTCCGTCGGAATCAAACCTAAACTGAATCTTGTATCCAAGACCTTTGTAGCTTGCACTGCCGTCCTCGTATAACTGAGTTTGCACGCAGAAAACAGGGGAGTAGCCCTGAGCGGCAATGGTGTGGTCCGCCGTAAACGCAATGCACCAGAGAAGCGCAATGCCGACGATGCACATCAGAACGATCTGCAAGGCGTTGAATTTAATCTTTTCCTTGACCTTCTTACGGGGAGCGTCGTTGCTCAAGCTCTGATATGATTCTGTGCTGTCGGATATCTCAATTGTTGTTGATGTTTCATCAATTATACATATCGAATCGGCGGATTCATCTTCTTCGCTTTCGTCATCGGAAATATCTGTCGCCTCAATATTATTAACGGTCGGTTCGATCGGTGTTTCGGCGGCGTCCTTTTCCTGCGAAGAAAGCAGATCTATCGCGTCATCCTCTTTAAATTTAATTCTGTTTTCAGCCGAAGTGCTTTCAAGGAGTTCATCAATTTTATCAAGCTGATCCTTTTTATTCTCTTCCATAACAAACCTCCAAATAGTTGTATTCTAATTATATACTATTATGAAATTAAATCAAGAGAAAAAGAGAATTTTAATAATCTTTTTTGTATGTCGGATGTTGAAAAAGGTCTGTTTTGTTTGGCGGCAGGAAGCATTTTCTTGTCCCAAGGCTGTACTTGCGTGCTGCGAGAGGTCAAGGATTGTTTTTACAATCGCAAAAATAAGGCTATAATCCATATTTTGTCAATTCGTTAATCGACATTTATGAATTATAGCCTTTTTATTTTGCTTTTGCTCTTTGATTTGTGCCGAATGCGTCAGCCTGCGTATTGTATCATTCCTTCAAAAGATTTGTCATACCCTTAACACTGATTTCAAGAGTCAGGGCGTTATGTAAAAGCGCCGAAGTGGCAGGAGGCAAAATGCCTGCAACGCCGAGAATGATCAGCATAAGGTTAAAGCCGATTATCTTCCGATAGTTTGAATGAATACGGGTCATCAAGGCATCGCTCAAACGCTTAAGCGTAACAAGCGAGTAAAGATCATCCGAGCCGATCATAATGTCGGCAACCTCTCTTGCAATGGCGGCTCCGTCACTGATGGCTATTCCTACGTCTGCCTGAGAAAGAGCAGGGGAGTCGTTTACACCGTCACCGAGCATAATGACCTTATGTCCCTTTTCGTGTTCGGATCGAACAAAGGCTGCCTTATCTTCAGGCAAAACCTCGGAATAGTATTCATCAATGCCGACAGCCCTTGCAACAGAGCAGGCTGTTTTTTCATTATCGCCCG
The DNA here is from genome assembly GCA_003486665.1 of Oscillospiraceae bacterium. Classification (GTDB taxonomy): domain Bacteria; phylum Bacillota; class Clostridia; order Oscillospirales; family Acutalibacteraceae; genus CAG-488. The sequence goes on along the minus strand of DNGF01000041.1, from coordinate 3,703 downwards.
TCATCATTACAATATGCTTTATTCCGAGCTTTTTCAGCTCGGTAATAATCTGCTTAGCCTCGGCTCTTAAAGGATCTTCAATACATATAACCGCGGCAAGAACGCCTGAAACAGCGAGATACAGATGAGAGTATTCCGCTTTAAGAGCGTTGAATTTATCAAGATCGCCGTCGGGAACAACACATTTTTCATCTTCAAATACAAAATGCTGACTGCCGATAATAACTTTTTTGCCGTCAACACTGCTTGAAATGCCGTGTGCTACGATATATTCAACCTTGGAGTGACGTTCTTCGTGATTCAATCCGCGTGAAGCGGCTTCGGCAACCACCGCTTTTGCCATTGAATGAGGATAGTGTTCCTCAAGACACGCGGCGAGCTTGAGCATTTCTTCTTCATCGCTGCCGCCGAAACAGACTATCTCAGCAACCTTGGGCTCTGCTTTTGTGAGTGTACCCGTCTTATCAAAAACAACGGTTTCGGCGCTTGAAACGGCTTCAAGAAACTTGCCGCCCTTAACAGAGATCTTGTGTGCGCTTGCCTCTCTCATGGCGGACAGTACAGTGACCGGCATAGAAAGCTTTAACGCGCAGGAGAAATCTACCATTAAAACAGCAAGAGCTTTTGTGACATTCCTTGTCAGAAGCCAGATCAGCGCGGTTGCGCCGAGGCTGTAAGGAACAAGCTTGTCAGCAAGGTGAGAGGCATGATCCTCGGTTTCCGATTTAAGCTTTTCGGAATCTTCAATCATATGAACAATGCGGTCATAGCGGCCGTCACCGGTTACCTTTTCAACACGAATAACGCAGTCACCTTCCTCAACGACCGTTCCTGCATAGACATATCCGCCGCTGCTTCTGCGTACGGGAAGAGGTTCGCCGGTTATTGATGACTGGTTAATGAGAGCCTCTCCCGATACGACCTTGCCGTCAAGAGGAATCATATTTCCGGTGTGGACGACTATCCGATCTCCGACCTTGACATCGCCGACAGGAACAAGTGTATTTCCGTCCTCACCCTCAAGCCAAACGCGGTCAACATTTATCGACATTGCACCGGCGAGATCGGCAACGGATTTTTTATGCGTCCATTCGTCGAGAATATCGCCTATACCGAGCAGGAACATTATTGAGCCTGCGGTTGCAAAGTCGCCTCTTATGAGAGAAACGACAATTGCTGTCATGTCAAGCACGGGAACCTGAATTTTACCTTTAAGCAGGCACTTCAGTCCGGCTTTTATGTACTTGACCGACCTGAACAGGGTAATAACCGTTCTCAGCCAAACGGGAAAAACAAATTTGTTTACGCAGCGCCTTACAAGTGTGAAAAAGAGCTTGTCCGAAAACTCTCGGTTCAGCGCACGCGAGCTGTGTTCGACAGTCAGATCTTTGCATTTTTCGTAACTAAAAGAAGCAAGAGCGGAAATAATATCCGCTCTGTCGCTTTTTTCTTTATAGAATATTACGGCATCGCAGGTGAGGTCATAAACCTTGGCATCAACAACACCGTCTGTTCTCTTAAGATAGACCTCAAGAATATCAGCCTGTGAAATAGACATATGTTTCTGAGCCATACGGACACGAATACGTCCTTTTGACTCATGAAGTACAGTACACTTCATAATTATTCAGCGTCCTCTATGACTTCGTTATCGTCGGCAATTCGCTGCTCGTTAATATCTTTAGCGTCAGCGAGGATATCTTCTGCGTTTTCTTTAATGTTCGTGGCCGTGGACATCACGCAATCCTTAGCCCTGAGAACGGCGGCAGTGGTATGTGTGTATGCCTTTTTTGCGTCCTTGCTCGAAAGGATCTTGATACCTGCCGTACCGAAAAGTACACCGCCGGCAAAAATGCCCAATTTTTTAAAATCAATCATTTTCAAAAACCTCCGCAAACAAAATTTTTCTGTTAGCTTCTGCTAACTGCTTAACAGTATAACACGTCCGTTTAAAAAAGTCAATATAAAACAGTGTCAAATCAGCCGGTTTAACGGAAAATTTAATGATATTATTCGTCGATTGAAATTTTTTATTAATCAGAATTCAGGAATGCTTTTCACGTATCAGCATAATGACTCCGAAAGCGGCGCAGAGATACATAAAAACTCCGAGAATGGTAAAAGCCTGTCTGTCAAAAGCCAGCTTTGAAGAGGCTGTTTCAAAAGAAACGATTACCTT
>DNGF01000041.1:0-1466 GCA_003486665.1 Oscillospiraceae bacterium | reverse complement strand
CATTTCCATGATATTCCCACTGTTGGGGTGATAATAGATTTTCAGAACCGAACCGCTTTTGAGAGAGCGAACTCCGTCAATGACCTTTTGACTGCAACAGGTGCCGTCAACGGTCAGATCATCATGATTTTTAAAGTGTATAATCAATTCACCAATGCTTCCGTTTCTGCGAACCGCTTCATAAGAGGAAAAAACCGCCTCGGTATATGTTGTCTCATCTTTTGTAATCGGCGAGTTCCAATATTGCATACCGAATGTAAACACTGTTCCGACGATCAAACCGATAATAATACATATCCATGCCTGAGTTTTCTTCGACATATTTTTTGTATTTACATAAACAGCCATATCATTTCCCTCTTGTCAGCAATGCGATACATTCTGCGTGAGAGGTATGCGGAAACATATCGACGGGTTGGATTTTTTTGACCTTATAGCCGTTGCGGACGAGGAAAGCAATGTCCCTTGCCTGTGTTTCGGGATTACAGGAAATATAGACAATTTTTTTCGGTGCGAGAGTAACGACCGAAGAAAGAAACGCTTTATCGCTTCCGGCTCTCGGAGGATCCATGAAAATAACGTCCGCTTTTTCACCGTCCGCCGCCATATTGACCATAAATTCGCCTGCGTCGGCGCAGTAAAAACGAATATTTTTTGTGTCATTAAGCTTTGCGTTGGCAATTGCATCCCGGACGGCATCGCGGTTGAGTTCAACGCCGATGACATGCTTCGCGTTTTTGGCGGCAACAATTCCTATTGTGCCGATGCCACAGTAGGCGTCTATAACCGTTTCTCTGCCTGTAAGATTCGCGAATTCTATTGCCTTTGTGTAAAGCTTTTCGGTCTGGATCGGATTTATCTGATAGAACGATTTTGCGGATATACCGAATGTGCAGCCGCAAAGAGTGTCTTTGATATAGCCCTTGCCGTAAAGCACCTTTTCCGTATCGCCGAGAACCATGCTTGTGTCGGAGTTGTTTATATTCTGAATGATTGTTGTGATTTCCGGGTGAGCATTCAAAAGCTCTCTGATAAAGGCATTTTTGCCGGGAAAGACAACTGTTCCTGTGACAAGCACGACCATAATTTCGCCGCTTTTAAAGCCGCGCTTAACGAGAACGTGACGAAGAAATCCCGTGCCTTTATCTTCGTTGTAAGCGGTCATGCGGAATCTCGGCATCATAGAACGGATAGTGACGATGATCTCATCGGCTTTTCTGTCTTCAATTCTGCAGCGGTCGATGCAAACGATTCTGTGCGATTTTGACTGATATACTCCAGAAATAATCTTGCCGCCCCGCGTGGAACCGAATGCCGCCTGAACCTTGTTTCGGTAATGATAGGGGTGTTCCATGCCGATTATCTTTTCAACATGGCAGTATTTGCCGAGAAGCTTAACAACCTTCGCTTCCTTAAAGCCGAGCTGTCGCTCATATGACATATTTTGCAGCTGGCAGCCGCCGCAT
>DNGF01000160.1 GCA_003486665.1 Oscillospiraceae bacterium | reverse complement strand
ACCCGCTTCCGATGCACCGAGCATAAGCGTAAAGAACACCTCTTCGCAGTGCTTACTGTCCGACGTATAGTTAAAGCAGCTGTAATATCCCTGCAAAACGCTCGCAATCGGCACAATATGCGTGCCTGCGGAAAGCTTAATTTCCTGCGTAAACTGTGTTGCCTCTTTTCGTGTATCGTAGTCAAGCTCAGGTGAATAAACCTGGTAAAGCATCGGGTTTATCTTAACCGTACACTCCTGCGTCACTTCAAGCCCGACATAACCGTTTAAGGCAATATTATACGGTGCGTCAAGCTTAAGCTTGCACGATGAAATCGGCATTTTTTCAAGATTATCGGTTGCATTAACCGTAAATACATCGCTGTCGGAGCTTTTTCTCCACGAAAAATGTTTAATAAACGGCTGCGGTGTTCTCTTTGGAATAAATCGGCTGTTCTGAACCATTACTCTTATAACATTGCCGATATATTCAGTGTATTTTGTAATACTTAAATTGCTGAATGAACCGCCGTAAAGGTTAATTGACCAAACGAGCTGACATGAGTTTACGCCGTATTCATCCGCGATGTAATCGGAGAGATAAGCGTTGGCGGACGCGGCAAGGATCGCCTTATCGGTATTCTCGGCATAGGTATTCTCATAATTAAAATTGTTGATAAGATCCGCCAGAGCCGTAGCACAGTTTGAATGCTGTCTTGTGTAATAAAGAATTCGGCCGGCACAGGCAAAGTTGCTTGTATGAAGCTCTATTGCCGCGCAGAACTTATCATCCTTAATAGTTTTCAGATAATTGATGACCGCCTGAGTTTCCGCCTGATCAGCCGCCGACTCGCCCTTTCTGTATCTGGTGCAGGCTTCCCAAACATAAGGGAAATTATATGCAATGTTTACCTTGTTTGAGTTATAGGTTGCGTTTGCTTTTACGGCATAAGGATTGACCGCCGGAATCACAATTATTTTTACGCTGTTTCGAATTGCATTGAGCGTTCTGTCGTTCTCATATTCGCGGCAAAGACAGTCAAGGAAATGAGATAGCGAGATCAAGCCGCATTTATCCGTGCCGTGGATACACGCTGCAATGAAAATTGTCTTTTCATATTTTGCCGGGGTGAAAGAATACGCATACAGCGAATATTCTCCGCTCGCGTCCTTGCCGATGCTCTCCCGTGTAACATAATCCGGAAATTCGTTAAGCAGCGGGTTAAGACGAAAGTCCAGAAATTTATCGCATTCAACTTCGCTTTTTGAGAGAAGATCGACTCCCTCGGTGTCCGTAAATTCTTTCGGTATATACCAGTCGGGCTGTAAGGAAATTTCCGATTTTCCTCCCACATTGCTTTTAAGACGGTCGATCTCATCGGAAACCCTTTTGGAAAGAACCTGCTTGTATTCCTCCGCAGAGCGCTTAAGCTCTTCAATGGTTTTAATAATCATCGAGCTGTCCTCTTCGACCCACTCGCCTGCCGCTTCCACACCCTCTTCAACATGGTGTGCAACGGAATTTGTGGTAATGATAACATCGTCGTCACTCACACCGAAAAGACCGATTTGAAGTATTCCCTCTTTTTCGATGCACGGCGATGGGATTATACATTCATTGCCGTCAAGTGTAACGCGGTAGTTATCTGCACCGTTAATTGAAAAGACCGCAGTTTTGGTAAAGCCGTCCCAAGTTTCGTCAAATGTAAATTTGCAGCCGTCATAATTGATACTGCCGCCCGTGGTTATGCTGTCCTCAACTATTCTGAGTCGGTTTCCCTCAACCGACATCTTTATGTAATTCATCTGAATTGTCCTCCTTGTTGTAGTAATTTATTAATTTCTTCCCGATGGAAACAAGTTCCCTTTTTTGATCGTAAAAGATCATCAGTTTGCGCTTTGCATCATAGGTCTTGAGGTAATTTCCGGAATCGTAAGCTTCTTTTAGTATTTCTCTGTATTTTTTTATATAAATCTCAATCTGCTTTGCCGATTCAAGATATTCCCTTCCAAGCTCCTCTAAGGTCTTTTGCACAAGTAGAATCCCCTCCCGTTTATAAACTTCATATCAATTTCAACATTAAACAAGGCGGAATACCTCATTGCGGTAGTAACCGATGGAATTTTTCTTCCGCTCTCAATTGCGGCAAGCTCACCCTTGCTGATGTTCAAATTAGATGACAGTCGTTCGGGACTTATGTCGTAAGCAACCCGCAGATTTCTCAGTGCCTCACCGAACGAATCGGCATTTCCGTTCTTTGCCGCACTGATTTCAAGCAGTTTGCCGACACGAAGAGGAATAAGCTTAGCGTCCGTTATATCGTCCTGATATTTTATCAACGGCGACAGGTATTTAATTATTGTATTGTTTGCTCTAAACATTGTCTTTGAAACCGCCGCCTGCGACATTCCGATAATTCGCCCTATCTGAACAACTCCGAGATTATCGTAAAGATACATTTTCATGATCTCCGACTGCAGCGGCGTCAGCTCGTTTTCAATTATTTCTTCCACGATCTTCGATGTTGTAACATTACGGATTCTGAAAACGAATTCATCAAGACACTCCAGCGCTTCGTCCTCGTTCAGATCTCCGAGCCGCATACATCTCAGCGCGGTTTTTGCCTCTTCGACCGATATCATTTTTTTCGACAGATTATCCATATTTACCTCCTGACAAATTTATTTTTTCGGCTCTCAAACCGACACCCTTATAATAATTCAAAAATATCTGTTCGGAATATTTCGGCTATTTTTTTATATTCTTCGGTTGATGTCGGCATTTTTACACAAAAAAACAGCACACCCGAAGGTATGCTGTCAAAAAAATAAGGCAAAACCAAACATCTCAATTGTACGGTTTTGCCTTTAAAATTATAATTCTGCCATTGTCTTCTCTATATCCGCCTCGCATGAGCGCATGGCTTCAATCGTCTTTTCCCAAAGTGTCGGCAGCTCCCATCCGAGCATTTCCGCGCCCTTTTCTATTACGTCACNNCTAACTTCTAAGCGACGGGCGCTTTGGTTACAGTCGTTTTTATTTTCATACAGTTTAAATTATTTTAAAATTTCGGAGTAGTTCTTTTGAATTTGCTCTTCCGTTGCTTTCATCGCGTCAAGCGTTTCAAGAAGCAACTCGTCAAGCTCAATTCCGAGCATGGCGGCGCCCCTTTCTATAACCTCGCGCGAGCAGCCTGCGGCAAACTTTTTATCCTTGTACTTTTTCTTTAAGCTTTTGACCTCCATATCCATCACGCTCTTGGACGGACGCATAAGCGCCGCGGCGCCTATAAGACCCGTAAGCTCGTCCGTTGCGTAAAGCACCTTTTCCATTTCATGTTCCGGCTTTATGTCAACGGTAAGATCATATCCGTGAGAGCAGATCGCATGGATCATGTCCTCGCCTACTCCGGCTTCCCTGAGAAGTTCGGGAGCCTTGATACAATGCTCTTCGGGGTACTGCTCAAAATCAATGTCGTGAAGCAATCCGACAATTCCCCAGAAATCCGCATCGTCACCGTAGCCGAGATCGTTAGCGTACCATCTCATAACTCCCTCGACGGTCAGTCCGTGCTGAATATGAAATCTTTCGCTGTTGTACTTTTTCAAAAGCTCAAAGGCTTCATCTCTTGTGATATTGCTTTTCATAATTAACACCTCATAAAAACAATAATCTAATTTAAAGCAATGCTTTGACGGTATTATACACCAAGCTTACCAGCTTTTGCAAGCCGAGTGACGGAATAAATTTAAGTATTATTCCAAGAAGAGCATCCTGCGGCAAATCTGTATTCACAATCGGGTTTTCACTGTCAAAGGGAACGTTATCTCCGTTCATTACCGTGAAATCGAACGTCCTTGAGCCGAACGGGGTAACCGCTCCGACCTGAACATAATTGACCGTCACCTGCGTTTTAACTCCCGAAATCTTCCGGATATCTCCCGTAAACGGAATTTCAATTTTTCCGCCGACGGGAATTTCTTTCATAAAGCTTTTGTCAAGCTTTATATCCATTCCGCTGCACGAAACGGAAACAATTCGCATATCATATTTCTTTGAACAATTTTCTATTATCAAGGCATTATCGCCGCCGGAAATATAGCCCTCAACACTGTTATTGAACTTTGCAAAAACTGCCTGACATCGGTTGGTATCAGCATGGAACTGTGGGAACTCAGGATAAGTGTAAATATCCGCGCGCTCGTCGTTAAACATCAGCGTTGTAATAAGCTCGGTGTTGTAGTCGCTCTTGATCGTCATTCCGTGATAAAAGCCGTCAACAAACCATGTGTATTCGGGCAGATACGCTGTTGAAGCGTCAACCTCCATGGACGGTGACAGATGATTATGCGATTTATTCTTACAAACGGTTTTGAGCGTTTTGTAGCCGTCATTGAATCTTTTGCCGTAAGGCGCGCAGGCTGCACCCGTTGATGACGGAGTGGAAATTATTGCGTCACCCGTTGCCTTGTAGCCGATAATATCCCTGTTGCCCGTTCCTGCGATAATATATACATTTATTCCTGCGTCAACGCAATTCTGAAGCTTCTTCGTCATGTTCGGATATATCTCATGATGGAAGCGGTCGGTTTTCTTTATCAGATCGGCGGAAGCGCTGCCATTGAGATAATTGTCACGAATCCGGTCATATTCTTCCGAGGGAACAAAATCCCACATACTCCCCCAAAACTCCATTATATGACGTACATAGGGGAGGAAATACTCCAGAATATCATCAATAAAATCCAGGTTTTCATTTGCAAGAAGCCAGTGATAGTCATTTTCAAACATCATGCCGTTTTCAATGAAATAAAGAAGATTTTCTTCATCAAACTTTATATCGCCGGTAAAGAATCCGTATGCGACGGGCGATCCTCCGATTGCCGGAATCGTCAGCAAAACATTGTTGAGCTTATCTGCTTTTTTCTCGCCGTAAAGATTGAGAAAGGTAGCACCCACCTGTCCGCCGTGACTTACGCAATAGAGATTAACCTTTTTCGCACCCGTGTATTCAAGCACGCTGTCAATATATTTATCAAGATCGGCGGCACACTTTTCAACATTCATTCTGAAATCGGTGCTGAAATTGAAAATATAATCGTTCCAATTCTCACCGATGTAGCTGCCGTACATACCCATTATTTCCTGCTCGTACATATACTTTCCATCCTCGTGGGCAAGGAGATATGTATTCCTCGAATCAGCCGCCGTAGACGTATAGGTATGCACATCATAAACGCTCGAACCGTCCGGGTTGCAGCGCATATGCTCGAACATCTCGGCGAACTCTCCGCCGACGGTATCCGCAATATATTTTGCATTGCCCTTTGTCAGCTCGCCTATACCCTTGGCAAGATCAATTGAACGGGCAAGCACCCTTTTGAAAATCAGCTTGGTATCAATGCCCCAAACGTGAGTTTTCGTGCCGTCCTCATTGTTCATATAAAGACCCGAAGAGGAATAGCCTGGTACAATAATAATCGGATAGAATTCGTCACGCGTGACCTCAACCGCAAATGTCTGCACGCTTACAGTCAATGCGATAACAAGGCTGAGAATAACCGCAATAATCTTCTTCATATAACCCACTCCCGTTTGCTTTATGTTTTCATTATATCATCAGAGAAAAAATCGTGCAATATACAGAGAATATAAAAATAAAAGCCATAATTTACAGCTAACGTTTTATCCTCGTTGTAAATTATGGCTTATATCATTTTTCTGTGCCGAATGCGGCAGCCCTCAATTAAGAAAGCTTATGAATGAACAGTCCGCTCATCAGCTTCGGCTCAAACCAGGTGGATTTCGGCGGCATGATCTTGCCCGCGTCCGCGATATCCATAAGGTCGTCGAGCGTTGTCGGGAACATGGAGAACGCAATCTTCATGTCGGTATTAACTCTTCTCTCAAGCTCGCCGAGTCCTCTGATACCTCCGATAAAGTCGATTCTCTTATCGGTACGGGGATCGTCAATACCGAAGATCGGAGAAATCACGTTGTTCTGAAGAATGGAAACATCAAGCTGATCAACAGGATCGTTTGCGTCAAAGGTGCCGTCCTTCGCCGTGAGCTTATACCATGTGCCGTCAAGCAGCATTCCGAATGTGTGCTTCTTTTCCGGCTTATAGGCATCCTTGCCGTATTCCTCAATATCCATAACCTCGCCGACCTTAGCCATGAATTCATCCTTTGAATAGCCGTTAAGGTCCTTCATTACACGGTTGTAGTCCATGATCTCAAGCTCGTCCGTCGGGAAAAGAACTGCAAGGAAGAAGTTGAACTCCTCTTCGCCTGTATAGTTCGGGTTCTGCTCGCGGCGCTTCTTGCCAACCTTAACTGCCGAAGCGGCTCTGTGATGTCCGTCAGCGATGTAAAGCGACTCGATCTGAGCAAATTTATCCGTAATAGCCTTAACCGTATCTGCATCATCAATAACCCAAACAGTATTTTCAACGCCCTCGGAAACGAAATCGTAAACCGGAGCATGGCTCTTCTTCCAAGCTTCGACGGTCTTGCTTACAAACTCGTCGGGACGGTATGTAAGGAAGATCGGACCTGTGTTTGCGTCGCAGTAATCAACATGATTGATTCTGTCCGCCTCTTTATCGGCTCTTGTAAGCTCATGCTTTTTTATAACGTTATTGATATAATCGTCAATAGCGGTACAGCCGACAAGACCTGTCTGACTTCTGCCGTTCATGATCTGACGGTAGATATAAATGCAGGGAGTTTCATCCTCCTTGCAGATTCCGTCTGTAACAAGCTTGTCAAGATTCTCTCTCGCTTTGAGATAAACCTTTTCATCATAAAGATCAATTGACGGGTCAAGGTCGATCTCTGCCTTATCTACATGAAGAAAGGAATACGGATTTCCTTTAACCATTTCTCTTGCTTCGTCGCTGTTCATTACATCATAGGGCAATGCAGCTACGTCCTTAGCTCTCTCCGGGATCGGTCTGATCGCCTTAAAGGGTCTGAAAACTGCCATACTATTCACTACTCCTTATTCATATCGGATAGATTTTACATCCTCCGATTTTTATAGTAACAATTTTACTATATTTGGCAAGACTTTGTCAACAATATAAAGAAAAAACTGCCCCGAAACGGAACAGTTTATCTGTAAATCAATCAGTCCTCGTAGCCGAGAAGCCATTCAAGGCTGACATTAAGTGACTCGGCAATTGCCTTAAGTTCATAATCGGCAACTCCTCTGAGCTGTCCTTCAAGCTTTGAAAGACCCGAAGCGTTGAGGTCAATGCCTCTGATCTGAAGCTGAGCAAGAAGATCCTTCTGCTTCATACCGATTGCCTTTCTCTGCTGTTCAACCTTGGCGCCGATAATGTTCATGTCGCCGAGCGCCTGCTTTCTTGTTCTCATGATTTTCCTCCTATTTATGTTAAAAAAATATTTTTTTCTTTATTAATAATAGCATAACGGAATCATAAAAACAACAAATAAAGAGTAATACCACATTTTTTAGTTATTTATAGATCATATTCTACAGCCGTTCAATAAATTTTATACATCTTGACGATTTATGCGGTAAAAAATACTTTTTTGTTATACAATTAACATAATGCTTTTAAAAAATATGGGATTGAAAA
>DNGF01000192.1 GCA_003486665.1 Oscillospiraceae bacterium | reverse complement strand
GAACATTCTCAGCCTCGCCGCTTATCTTCATTTCGGCTCCGCGGCATACGACGGAAACCGAATACTTCTTTTCTATGTATTTTATATTCTCATCAAAGCTGCCGAAAAGACTGACAGCCTGCTCCATTCTTTCAAAATTAATTACCTGCTCAAACAACCGCTTACCTCCGCCTTTCGGCTAATATTTTATTAAAAGTAAATAAAATTTTTCCTATCCTTTAGTATTATAACATAGTTTTATTAAAAAGTCACAGATTTAATCCTTAAAGTTAAACATAATTTTTATTCAAAATTTGTGCAATATGCACACGTTGTCAATTACAAAAGAACCTTGACGAAAAGCGGAATTTTTGTTATCATTTTATAGACAGGAGTGATAAATATTGAGCGATAATAACAAGAAGAAATCGGACTCAGGATTTTTCACCGAAAAGGTCACTGTTCCATGGCTGATAGTAACGATCTTTTCGATGATTTCCTTTCTCGCTTTTCTTATTTCCATGTTTTTCGGAAAATTCACTTCCATCTTCTTCGGAATTTTCATTCTTGCAATTGCCGCCGTGGTTTTGCTTGACGGAATACATAAGAAGAGAGAAAACTACATTTCCGGAAATCTTAATTTCATAATGGTTGTTCTGTGCATTATATGTGCAGTCATAGTTATGAATATGTAAAAGGCTTTTAGCTAACGCTAAAATATAAAATGGGGGTTATAAAAACATGAAAGAAACCATTATCAAATCCGTAACAGCGGTTCTCTGCGTTGTTGCAATCTGCGTTTCTTCCGTCCTTGCCATCGGTAAATACGGTGACGCAATGATCGAATCGGCAAAGCATACACCGGCAGCCGTAAGCACTTCAGGCGGCGGCAGCTCCTCTGCGGGAGGCAGCACTTCGGACGGTACAGCGGTTGACCCGTCTGTTACTCCCGATGCAAGCACACCCGATTCAGGCGCAGCAGATCCTACATCTCCTGACGCAAGCACACCCGATTCGGGCTCTTCGACAGGAACATCAACAGGCGGTTCAACATCAACAGGCGGCAGCTCTGCAACAGCAAGCGACCCGACGAAGTATTCCAAGGAGCAGATAGTTGCTTACTACAACAACGCTATCAAGGCTACCGCAAAGGCTCCGAAGCTCTCTGTTACAAAGCAGGAAGTTATTTCAATTGAAGTTGATTCAATGAAGCCGGACAGCGAGTTGATTATGAACATCGTAAACAACAATGTCCTTAAAAAGTACGCAAAACCGTCAACCTACAGTATGTCATTTGTAAACGGCGTATCATCCGACAAAACAAAGGCTATCGACTATCTCCCGAAGTCACAGCTTCAGGCGGCAGGCGTTAAGTCAGCAAGCATCGCAAAGAGCGGTTCAAACTATGTTGTTACGATCGTAACAGTTGCCGAAAAGGCTACACTCCAGAACCCGAAGCCGAAGTATGCTTCACAGTGCGCCGCTCCCCTTGACATCGGCAACGTTGACCTCGGTCCTATTGCCATCACAAGAGCTGATATCGAATATCCCGGCATCACGCTTAAGGCTACAGTCGGTGCAAACGGAATACTTGTAAACAGCTCAATCGACCAGCCGCTTAAGGGCGCAGGAACAGCCGACATCAAGGTTTACAAGCCCGAAGCAACCTGCCATGGTGCATGGACTCAGAAAAATACATACAAATATTAATTAACCGCATATTTTGTCCGCCCTTCATAAAGGGCGGATTTTTCTTTTTTATATGCTCGCTCCGCGTGCAAAAGCATTGACACATTGAGTCAAAAAGATATATAATATTTGACAGAATAAATCAAAGGAGAATAACAATGACACTTGAAGAATTTATAAATGATCTCGGCGTTCCGACCTTCGGAACAGTTCTCGGCGAACCCATCAACTGCGGCGCAGGTCTTTCGATTGACGATGAAATCAACGGCGGAGAGGACGACTCATATATGCTCTTTCTCGGCGATGTAACATCAAAAATGTTCCGCGATTTTCTTACCGCTCTATCAGGAACAGGAAAAAAGGAAACGTTTCACCGTGAATTTAACGGCAATATCTTTTCCGAGTTTGCCGGCGGAGAATACATTATTTATACATATTACACATCGGAAACTATGCTTGCAAGAATAATAATCGACAATGCAAGCACTCCCCTTTCGGAGATGAACAATACAGCCGATGACGTCAGAGGCGATACTGCCTTAATGCAGTTCTCGCTTCGATACGGCAAAATGATCCGTTTTCACAGCTGCGACTGCGGAATGCTCTATGCAATGAGAATGCGCGATAATTCCGCAATTATAATTGACGGCGGTGAAATTGAGCAGTGTACCGAGGATGCCTGCGATGAATTCATGCGGCGTCTGGAGGATCTTACCGGCAAAGAAAAGGGTGAAAAGATCCGTGTTTCGGCATACATTTGCACTCACAACCACGATGACCACATGGACTTCTTCATTAAGCTTCTCAAGCGCGAAAAAGATGTTCTTGACGTTGAGCGCGTAATGTTTAATTTCCCTTCAAAAACATTGCTTGAATACGGAATCCCGTGTGCGGACAAGCTCAGAAGCAGAATAAAGAAATATGCGCCGAACGCCAAATTTCTTAAGGTTCACACAGGTCAGACGATTCGTTTCCCCGACGCAAGAATCGAAGTGCTTACAACTCACGAAGACATTCTTCCGCGCTCCACCCGTGCCGGTGAGGATGCGACATACAGGAGCGTAAACGAAACCTCGACGATTTTCCAAATCGTTTTTGACGACTGCTCCGTTATTTTCCTTGGCGATGCCGAAGAAACCAACGGTGAGACTCTGCTTGCTCTTTACGGCAGAAATTCTCTCTCCTGCAAATATCTTCAGTGCGCTCACCACCTTATTAATGATGACAGAAATATTTATAACAACATAAAAGCCGAGAAGCTTCTTGTTCCGCAGTGCCGCTTTATTGCAATGACGACCGAGTGTGACAATACGCGATACTTAACATCACTCTTCGGTGAGGAAAATGTCTATTATGCCGGCGACTGCACATATGTATTTACAATAAAGGACGGCAATGAAAAAATAGATTACTTTGAGCAAAAAGGCTATCTTTACGACAACAGCGGATATTAATGTCGCGTTTCCACACAAAAGTTAAATGTATTTCCCCTCGTGGTTTCACGAGGGATTTTTTTGTATAAAAACCAACACCCCGAAGCGCGGTAAAGCGTTTCGGGGTGTTGGTTTTATTGTCGGGTTTTGTTGTCCGTTCAGTCTGAAATAAGCTTCGATTTACATTCCGGCGTTATTTGATAACGGTTTGTAAATCGGCTCATCCCAACCGCGGAAA
>DNGF01000186.1:15327-22418 GCA_003486665.1 Oscillospiraceae bacterium | reverse complement strand
GTTGACGTCACCGAAGAGAATAATAGTATACTTATCAATAACTTCTCCGTTTTCGTTGCTATACAATGAAAGAATTGTTCCTGTGCCTAACTTTTCATTGTTAACATCCATATATTAACTCTTTTTCAATTTTAATATAATCAGTTTTTCCAACTGCATTTATTGGTATTTCATCAACAACCTTAAATAAATGCGGGAAATTATATTCGGGCAATACGGTTTTTATCGTACTTTTAATTTCATCAAGACTTAAAGCTTCATCTTTAACTATAATGCTATAAATCTTATTTGCCTTTAAATAATACTCATAATATGTCAAATTAATTGGCTCAATTTTATCCGCATCCTTAGGATAATATTTAAGCCAGGGCTTGTCTTTCCTCGAGCTCGGCATCGGCTACAACACACCCGTCATTATCAAATACCCGTTTTGGCAGATGACGGCAAAAAATCCGAAGGCAACATATGCGTGCGTAAACTACGGCGATGCGGTTTGTCCCTCGGAAATCGAAAAGCAGGCAATCTGCATCGAATCGGATATAAAAAAGGTTATTGATATTCTTTAACAATAAATTAAGGCACAGCAGTTCACAAATTCTGCTGTGCCTTATTCGTTATGATATTGTTTCAAGCCTGTCATTGACCTTCTTCGCAACAACAACCATGCGTCCGTTTTGCCTTGAAAACTCGCAGGTTGAGAGCGTTATGAGCTTGTCGCCGTATTTGGCGGTCACGCCCGTATCATAGAACGATAGCTTCTTGCACTTGGCAACGTATTCGTCAAAATCTTCCTTTCGCTCGGCTCGGACAAAGCGATCGTATCTAAACCCATCATCGGAGTAAGCCACCGTCTTGAAGGCGGCAATGACCTCGTATTCACCGAAGCCCTCCACGGTGTCAAAGCGAAGGTACTTATGATCACGGTAAAAGTCCTCGTCAATATACTTGCAAAGATCGGTGAACATACTGCCGTTATACATATGATGGCCGTACATTATCAGGTTATCGGAGGTCGCAACATCGCAGTTTTCCTGCATGAACGGCACTCCGAATTTGCTGTACGCCTTTTCAAAGTCATGGTACAAATAGAAATTCGGATTGTTCTTTGACTGCATAACAGGGTAGTTGATTCGGGTATCCGGAACCGTGATCCAGCCGATAAAATCGTTGTTTTGAGCGTATACCTTCGAATATTTATTGTAAGCGGCGGCTTTATTCGCATCCTGCTCCGAGTCGTTCGCCGCCGAGCCGTTTTCACCGTCGGTTTCAACCAGACTTGCAACCCTTTCAAAGGCTTCGGCTCTTCTTTTTTGGTCGATGTATTCCCGAGCAAGTATTACACCCGAGAAAACAAACACGGCGGCGCAGAGGATAATCCCCGCTGTCATCAGCCTTTTTTTCTTTTTAATGTCCATTTTTCACCCCTGCCTTTAACAGCTCTGTATGCAAAATCATTGTCTTTTCAACAGCATTTTCACTATCGAGCTTATATTCGCAAAGAATATCTTCGGATTCAAGGATTTCAATATAAGCCTGTTGTTCGGCCTTAACGGTCTTAAGATGAACCCTAAGATGAAATTCGTGAAAAGCTGAGTAAAGAACGACGCTATTGCGGCACCTATCGCATCAAAATGAGGAATCAAAATGAAGTTGAGGATCGCACTGAACGCCGCACCCATCAGGTTTATTCCCCACAGGTACTTCTGCTTGTCCTCTGCCAAAATCCAGACGTTTCGAACCGTGCCGATAATGGAAAAGGTAAAATACCAAATCAGGATTTGCAGTATCTTCACGGTGGGCATGAAATCCTTGCCGTACATGACATAGACAATCGGCTTTGCAAACACGGTGAAAGCCACGCTCTGAAGCAATGACAGATATATAACTATACTGTAAAGAGAAATAAGCGATGTTTCGTATTCTTTTTCGTCCTCTTTCTTCTGCTTCAAAATTTCCGGTCTGAACGAGTCTATGATAGCCGTAAATACAAACTGCGTTATCACCGTGCAGGTTACTGCGGCGGAATAATAGCCCGTTGATTCGGTACCCGACAGCTCGGTAAGCAGGAGCTTGTCAATATTCTGAAAAACAACAACCAATATCGACGCAAAAATGTAATATTTACTTTTATAAAACATGTCCTTTGCAAGACCGAACGAGAAAACCAGCTTATCACCGCTTTTTCTGAAATACAGTAATATAAGACAAAATGCGATCAAGCCGTATTCGATCGAATGAGAAAAAGCAAACCAAACTACGTTCTTTTGCGTTACGAGCAGGAATATCTTATAAGCCGAAACGGCAACATAGGAAATAAGCATAACCACAGACGAATACTTGGAAAGCAATTTATACTGGAACCAGTATTCAATCATTTCCAGCGCCGCAAAGAAAACCGAGAGACTATATACAACGCAGACAATGAGAGTTTGTCGGTCGTCGGGGTTAGCCAAATAAGCAAAAAACGAAACGCCGATTATGCTCAAAAACGAGGATATAACATTCATGCCCAACGATGTGCCGAGCACCCTGCCCTCTTGCTTCGGATTTTTTACCAATTCAAAGACAAGCGTTGCGTCAAGTCCCATTTTCATAATCGGCATTGCAAAAGCGGTTATTGAGGCGGCATAGTTAATCAAGCCGTAGTTAGACGGGCCCAGATAACGGGCGCTTAACATACCGACCAAAAGCTGCAAAACCGACTGAATGATTTTGCAAATTATAATCCACTTTGCATTTGTAAATACCTTGGCATTCTTCATTAAAATCAATCTTCCAAAATTATTTTTACGCTTTTTGCTTTAGAATACTCCAATAGGGCTGTCGTATTTAGATGCAGAAACCGTTTTGCTCTGCGCTAAATGCGACAGCCCCATTTCATGATTATTTCACCAGCTTACCGGTTTCGTCAAATGTATAGTTCATACAAATTGAGTAACCGTTGGTTTCCCATACATAGTAAGTACCGTTAGTATACAGCTTACCGTAATAGCCGACAAAGTAGTAATCACCGTCAATCAGGTTCAAACCGACTCTGCCGTATTTACCTGTATCGTAATAGTAAATACCGTCGTCCCTTGTGACAAAGCCGTTGAGCATCTTGCCGTCGGCACCGAACTCGTAGTTATCCTCGGGCAATAAGCCGTTGCTCTGCCATACATACTGCTTTTTGTTAACGGTAATTTCACCGTTAGCACCGCCTGCGAAATAGTAGTCGCCGTCGATTTGGATAAGGCCTGCGGTTTTGGTTTTACCCATTTCGTAGTAATAAAGCGTGCCGTCCTTTTCGACAATACCGTTGAGCATCTTGCCGTCTGCGCCGAATTCATATGTTCCGTTCGGAAGCGGCGTGCTGTTTGCCCATGTGTATTGCTTTACATTGACCAGTATTTCACCGTTTTCGCCGCCGGCGAAGTAGTAGTCGCCGTCAACCTCAACAAGTCCTGCCGCCTTCGGTCTGCCCATTTCGTAGTAATAAAGCTTACCGTCTCTTTCGATAATGCCGTTAAGCATCTTGCCGTCGGCACCGAACTCGCAGTTCGGGTTTGAAAGGCTGATACCGTTGGCTTTCCAAACATTCTGAACCTTGCTTACGGCAAGCTCGCCGTTTGCTCCGCCTGCGAAGTAGTAATCGCCGTCAATTTCGATAAGTCCTGCCATCTTCGGTCTGCCCATTACATAGTAGTAGAGCGTGCCGTTCTTATTCACGATACCGTCAAGCATCTTGCCGTCGGCACCGAACTCGCAGTTGGGATTTTCGAGCTTGATTCCGTTATCCTGCCATACATACTGGACTTTGTTTACCGAAATCTCGCCATTTGCTCCGCCTGCGAAGTAATAAGCGCCGTCAACCTCGATAAGTCCTGCCATCTTCGGTCTGCCCATTACATAGTAGTAGAGCGTACCGTTCTTGTTTACGATACCGTCAAGCATCTTGCCGTCGGCACCGAACTCGCAGTTGGGATTTTCGAGCTTGATTCCGTTATCCTGCCATACATACTGAACCTTGTTTACCGAAACCTCGCCGTTTGCACCGCCTGCAAAGTAGTAAGCGCCGTCAACCATGACAAGACCTGCCATCTTCGGCTTTCCTGTTTCGTAGTAGTAGAGAGTTCCGTCCTTTTCGACAATGCCGTTGAGCATCTTGCCGTCGGGGCCGAATTCGTAGGTTCCGTTCGGAATCGAAGTGGTGTTCGCCCATGTGTACTGCTTTTTGTTGATGGAAACTTCACCGTTTGCACCGCCTGCGAAGTAGTAGTCGCCGTCAACCTCAACAAGACCTACCATTGCCGGACGACCGTTTCTGTAATAAACCAAGTCGCCATTCTGATTCTTTGCAATGCCGTTAACAGCCTTGTAATCGTCGCCGAAGTAATAATTGCCGGGATTCAGATCACAGTGCGATTCGCCCACGTTGACGAAGCCCTTTCTTGCATAACCGTAATAATCGAAGCCGTAGTAACTGCCGTCAATCTTATAAAGGCCGTATACACCAATGCCGTCGATTACATAGCTGAGACCCTTTTCGTCCTCATAGAAGCCTGTGGGAACAACCTCATCCTTGCAAATACCGTCATCACCGAAATCGTACCAATAACGTACATTTGCCTTGAATATCATGCGGTAGCCTTCGTAGCGGTAACCGTTCTCGAAGTAATACCTGTTGCCGTCGATTGTAGCCCAGCCCCTGTTGTAGCAACCCGGGCCGTAATAATACTTTGTACCGAAAACAGTCTTTGCCCAAACGCCGTGCTTCAGGCGTCCGTTATCCTCAAATTCATAAGTTACACTGCCGAATGCCTTTGAGCCGGTCTGTGCGTTATATGAATTGTCGAAGTTGTACCAGCTGTTGTCTATCATTACCCAGCCCTTTTGAAGCTCTCCGTGACGGGCATAGCGGTAAGCCTTTGCGGTATTGTCATAGAAAAGACCTGTCAGCTTGCCTGTGCAAGCGCCGTCGTTATCGAAGCTGTAATAATAGCTCTTGTCCGAACCGTCCTGATCGGGTGCGCAGTAAATACCCGTGACCTTTTTGTTGTTCACATAGTAATAGAACTGCTCACCGTTCGGGCTTATCCAACCGTTGAGGGGCTTTTCGTCAAGTGAGAAGTGATCCTCAAACGTAACATATGTGTCGGAGAAGTGTCCGCCTGCGTCCTCCGGATCATTCGGATTGATATACTCATAAATGCCGTATTTCTTCTGATTTTCCGGATCCTTTGCGAACTTGTAAAGCTGTGTTGTATCAAGATAAATATCGTAAGAGACATTACCCGTTACATCAATATTGATCAATCCGTCCTTATCCTTTTGGGCGTTCTTCTTCGGTGTAATCTTAACACCGGAGAGAATACCGATCGAGTTTGCCGTTGACGGATCGATACCCTCAGTCTGTCTTGTCCACTTGCATACGATTGTAAGCGTATGCGTGGCTTCGTCGTATTTGTATGACGAGATCTTGAAGAAGTCGTTTACAAACCTCAGATTTTCAACATCGACATCTACTCCCTCGGGGAATTTCGCCGTAACGGTAACATTTGTAAGGTCGCTTACACGTCCGCCCAAAGCGAGAAGATAATCCCATGGGGTAGCATTTTCACCGACGTTGCCAGCAAAGCCGTTGAGATATTCCATCAAGGGCTGTAAGCGTGCAGGTGCGGTAATCGATTTCATATCAATGGCAAATACATACGAAGCGACAGAATCCTTGTTTGTATCTACCTTATAGTAAAGCTTGTTGTCGATTGTATAAGAGTTCGAAACAGATCTGTTCCATGCGAGGGACCCGTTACCTGCCGTTGCCTTTTCGAAATCGAAAATGCTTTCGTCTGCCTTGTAAAGGCGCAGGGAAATATTGGCGCTAACATTGACATCGGTCTTGACCTTAGCGGTTACGGTAACGTTACGAACGCCCGAAGCTTCGTTACCGGTGAACGAGAAGCCGTTCATTACACCTGCCAGATCATTGGTCATTTCAAAGATGATATCGTTCGTGTTGAACGTTACGGGATTGTTCTTGTATGTTGCAACAAGCGGAAGCTCTTCAGCAACGCCGTAAATCACGTTGATATTATCCTTTGTAAAGCTGAGAGCCGTGGGTCTTGTGATAACCTCGATTGTTTTGCTTCCGACAACCTTTCCGTCAACCACAACCTGAATATCGACCTTGCCCTTTGCAACGGCGGTAAATTTATTACCGTTGAGAGTGCCGACTGTTTCATCGGAAAGTCGGAGTGTTGCGTTCTTCGGAATCTCGGTCATATTTCCTGCCGCACCGACGCCTGTCAGCGAAACATCGAAGGAAGAACCTACGGTCAGGTAGTCCGTTGCGGTGTTAACGATAGCGTGGTCAAATTCCTTTGAAGTTACAGCCGTGGAAACGATTACAAGTGATGAGCTTACGGAACGCTCCACGCTGTCGCACGGGCGGTTAACAACGGTTACCTCGTCCGAGCCCTCCTGCTTTGCGTCATAGGTTGCGGATCCGCCGCCGTCAAGCTCCATAGCGTCCACACAGCCTGCGTCAATGAGAATCTGTGCAACCTCATAATACGTTGCGCCGACCGAATACGGATACTGACGTCCGTCAAGTACAAGATTTATAATCTGTCCGTCCGCCGTAATACCGACGCAGCATCTCGGCATCTTTTCGCTTGTTTTGCCGATGAACTGATTTACACCGTCCTTAACAAGGATTTCCGCACCGCCGACAGCCTCCTGAATATTGTTCTTGTATTTGTTATATTCCGAGGCTTCTCCGATAACCGGTGTGCCGTCCTTGAGGATAGCAAAGAAATTATATTCTCTTTCCTTCGTGTAAATGGGGGTATACTCCTTGCCGTTCATAACAAGCAAGCCGAGCGGCTGACCTGTACCCATGTTGAAGAAGTTGGCGTTTGTGCCGACAACCGCATTGTAATTTTCAATATAGTTATCGGGGTCGTTGGGGTTGGAATGCTTTTTCTGAGCGGCGGCCATCTGCTCGCTGACAGTTGACAATGCCCATGAAGAAGCGTCATTGTTTGCATAGTTTGCGTAGATATTGACATCGCTTCTGTTGATGTCCGACTTTGACATATAGTATACCATCT
>DNGF01000186.1:0-15280 GCA_003486665.1 Oscillospiraceae bacterium | reverse complement strand
ACCATCTGCTCGCCGTTCGAATCGACAGCATAGCTGATGTTCTGCGTTATACCCGGAGCAAGCATCGAATCCTTCGAAGAGAATACGCTGTAAATATCCGGCTTGTTCGGGTCATCTGTCGGCTTATCGGGATTCTCGGGAGCTACCAGATCGTCCTTTGCCAGATTATAAAGATAATCGGCAAATGCGTAACAGCAAGCCTCTCTGAGGGTATCAAGGCCCGAAAGTCCCCTGCCCGATTCAAGAAGCTGAATCAAAAGGTGATCTCTGTAAGTCGTGAAAATCGACTGACGAACCTCGGCATTTGTCAGGCTGCCCGGGAAGCGGTTGTTCAGGAAGAACGCCGCTCTTGAACGCATCGAAAGCTCCTCGTTATAGTAGCTTTCAAAAATCTCGCTGAGCGATGAAGCGCCCGATGTGATTTGGTAAACGATATAGAAGGCATCAAGGTCGGTTCTGATATCGTCATAGCCGAAGCCGCTTTCCTCAACATCGTCAACGCCGAAATATTTTGTTCCGATTTCTTCGGTCATTGCGTCAAGCTCTGTTGCTTTTACTCTCGGATTTGAATATTCCATCAAGTCGCAAATATCGCCTGCCCAGCTGCCGAAGTCTGTGTTTGACTGAGTATAGTTCTTATTGCTTGAAATATTCAACGAACCGAACAGATGGTCGAATACCATTTTTTCGCCGTTCGGCATTGTTATTTCAAGATAATCGATCTCACGAAGCGCATAAGCGATAGTGCCATTGATTTCGTCCTTTGCGATAACCTCGTTGACGAAAACGGTTTCCTCGGCACCTGCCATTGTTACCCAATCGTCATCGTTGTAACGGTCGATACCGGTACGGATGAAGTTGAGCATAAGCTTTGTGGGATCCTTACCAGGGTTGTTCTTGGCGTAGTCGCTCGCATAGCCCTCAAGCTGAGACATTGCAAGCTTAAAGGTATCCCAGTTAAGCTTGAGCTTGGCAACAACCTCTTGCTTTTTAAGGATTTCGTTACAGCTTGAGCAATGACTGCCCTCTGTAAGTCCTGTTGATGAATATGTCGGAGCTACCGCCGCATCAATTACCGGAGTATGCGGAAGCATTGCAAGCTCTCTTGTTTCTCTGATACCGCAAACGGTGCAATAACGTTCCTCTTCACCCTTTTCGGTACAGGTTGCCACCTTGGATACAGTCCATTTTCCGAAGGAATGTCCGAGTGCCGCAACCGTCTGACGTTCAACGATAATTTCGCCGCAAACGGAGCAGTGACTACCCTCGGTAAGTCCCGATTCGGTGCAGGTAGGTGCAACGGCGGGATCAATTACAAGCTTATGTCCGCTTGCGTCCGTATAGTCGGATACATAGCTGTGACCGCAGTGACAGGTATAGGTTGTATATCCTCTTTCGGTGCAGGTCGGTTCCGTAACAACCGCCGTATAGCTGTGGCCGGTAGCCGGAATAACCTCTGTTTCATAGCGGTCACCGCGAATACAGGTTCTCTTCTTAAGTCCGTTCTCGGTGCAGGTTGCATTCTTGACGATTACCCAATCGCCGAATTCACAGCCGAGAGCTTCGACAAAGTTGCCCTGATATGTGTGTCCGCATTTTTTACAAGTATAGGTCGTGTAACCGCGCTCATGACAGGTCGGAGCGGTTACAACGCCCCCGTCATAGCTGTGATTTGTCGCCGGGATAATCTCGGTGTAGCTGTCGCCGCAATGACAGGTGTATGTCATGACACCGTTTTCGGTGCAGGTTGCCGGAGTTGTTACAACACCGACGTATTTGTGTCCGAGTGCCGGTACATACGACTCCTCGGGAATTTCCGTATGGTTACAACGTTTACATGTGAGCGTTGTATATCCCTTTTCGGTACAGGTCGGCTCGGTTACAACCGAGGTAAAGTCATGACCCAAGACGTCAACCTTATCGACCATGTCGCTGTATCCGCAAACCGTACATTTGCGAACCGTATAACCGCCCGTTGTGCAGGTCGGCTCAACAACCTCGTATGTAAACTTGTGGCCGTATGCCGGAACGATCGTGTCCTCCAGCTTCAACTCATGTCCGCAAATTGAACATATTTTAACGGTGTAGCCGTCCTCGGTACAGGTCGGCTCGTAAACCTTTGTTGAATCGTAGCTGTGCTCGGTGCCCGTGCTGTCAACGTGCGAATCAACATAGCTGTCATGACAGCGTGAGCAGGTGTGTGTCGTGTAGCCGTCCTGTGTGCATGTCGGAGGCGTTACAACCGCAACATAATCATGTCCGAGCGCCTTAACAACCTTCTGCGCAACGATAACCTCGTTACAGGTTTTGCAGTGACGACCCTCTGTAAGACCGTCCTTGGTGCAGGTAGGCTCAACCGCCGCATCAATCACCTCATCGTGACCCTTGGCAGGAATAACCGCACCCTTTTTAACGGCGCCGCACTTTGCGCATTTAAGATCCGCTTCCTTTCCATCCTCGGTACAGGTCGGAGCCTTGTATGTGCCGTCCACCGTGATTGTATAGCTGTGTCCCGTTGCTTTAACGATATTGTCAACATAGCTGTAACCGCAGGCACAGGTATGGGTGGTGTATCCGTCCTCTTCGCAAGTCGGAGCGGTAACAACCGTCGTATAGGTATGGCCGGTAGCCGGAATAATCTCCTGCTTTTCTATAACGGCACCGCAGACCGAGCAAACCTTGCCGGCGGTCAGGCCGTTCTCCGTACAGGTCGGAGCTTTTCCGGGAACGGTTTTTTCGGAATGGCCGTGTGCCTTAATGACCTCCTGAGCGACGATGATTTCACCGCAAACAGAGCACTTCTTGCCCTCGGTCAAGCCGTTTTCCGTACATGTGGCCTCTTTTCCGGGGATAATCTCCTCCTTGTGTCCCGTTGCCGGAACACTTACCGAGGGGCTTACGACCGTGCCGCAGACCGAGCATTTTTCTTCGGCCGTATAGCCGCCGTTAAGACAGTCGGGAGCCTTTGCCGGAACAGAAACAACCGGATTATGCTGTTTTGCGACGATCGTAACATTGCTGTTAATCTCGGTCAATGTATATTTATTGCCGCTTACGGCAACCTTAGCGTTTGTGGGAAGCGTAACGCACGGCTGTTCGGTTGTGAGAACGAGCGTAACGGTTGCGTCCTTTGTGTCGGCAACATAAACGTTTACGCCGTCCTGAACGCCGCCCGAAACGACAGTAAAGCCGTTAGCCGTAACTGCTCTCTGATACCAGCAGTTTCCGTTCAACGAGCGGTATGTGCCGATAGCAAAGCTGTTGTATCCGCTGTGTCCTGCGATCGTGCCCCTGACGGGAACGCAGGCGATGGTTTTAAGCGTGGTGTTCGAGCCGGTGACCTCTTTAAGGTCTGTCGAGCCGTGAACATTCGAAACATACACGCCCTTACCCTTGATAACGGCATCGCCGCCGTTTGTGACGGATTTGGTTGAATATATCGGGCCGTTTGCGGTCAACGTTCCGTCAACCCTGAGAACGGAATTTTCCTTTACACTGCGAGTTACGGGAGCGCCCTTTTTCGCAAATACATAGGGTAACTGGAAAATGTTCTTATTGTAAGTGTATGTGCCCGACATCCAGTCGTCAACGTCATAGAGGTAAACTGCGCCGCCCGAGGAAACGATTGCCGTCGCACCCTCTTCAACATTGATAGCCGTACCGGGAAGAAGCTTAAACTTCTGAGCAAATGTAACATTACTGCCCGATTTAATATTTATGGTATAGTTCATCGGAAGAGCGAGAATGTAATCGGCGGTATTCATTGACGAAGAAACAACAGTGAGCTTAATCGACATACTGATAGCGTCCGTTACAAGGTCACCGTAGAAATCGAGCGTCATTCTGTCTGTCGTTGCGTCATACTTCAGTGTGGCATAACCGCTTGTGATATGGAACATACCCTCATCCTTGCCGACGATTGCGGCGCAGGCCTGGCTCGGTGATTTCGAGCTGCCCAAGCCTGCGGCGATTGCGGCGGTACCGTACATGGTGCAACCGCTGTCTATACGAAGCTCGGCCTCAACGTTCTGAAGATAATACTGAGAGAAAAGGAACGAGTTGTTTTTCAATGAAGAAAGCAATGAAGAGGAATCGTTACCTCCTCGCCAGTCCTCAATCTGCATGAACTGATATACCTTGCTTCCGCTTTCGCCCCAAACAAGTCCTTCGCCGCCGATGTAGCCGTAGGCATAGAGTGCCGAACCGCTCTTCAGTTTAATCTGAGAGCCGGAGGTCATCTGAATTGCACCGTAAGCGCCGCAGACTCTGCCTGCGGTTCTTGTTGACGAAGCAAGCTGGGTTGCGTTGACATTGATATTACCGTAGCAGTTGATAACCGCACCGTCCGCCATGGTAAGACATGAGTACATGGTCGGGGCAGCATATGTCATTGCGCATTCGGGCTCGTCGCCGAAGGTGGCCGTATTGGCAGAATCGAAGGGAATCAACAGATTAACTCCCTTTGAAATCTTGTATGTGCCGGCGGCAAGAATACCGCTGTGCGAGAGCACAATCTGCTTGCTCGAATCCGCCTCTGCGGCGGCATTTGCCTTATTCAAATCGGTGTAAAGATTGAAGCCGACCTGAAATACAGCCATTGACGAGCTGACAAAAACAGGGTAAACAACGGTATCGCTTTCAACATTCAGAGTTGTTGTACTGTTGTAATCGAAATATCCGTTGATTGCCGAGCTGTACCAACCGATAAAGTTATAACCCGTTGCAGGCTTTGCAACAAGATTATATGCTACCGTTGAGGACTGCGTTTTGGCTGTGTCCTTTGTGATAGACTCACCGTTGACGGTATAGGAACCGTTGGTCGGTGCTTTAAAGGTGGTCGTGGCACTGACGTCAACAACAAGATTGATATTCGTAAGCTCAATCGACGTTGTTTGGTCGTTACCCTTACCGGATTTGATAACAACCTGAACCGTTTCACCGCTGCCCAAAGCTGCGGACGGCGCATAAGAGCCGCTGCCCGTAACGGTATTACCGGCAATGGTAACCGATCCGGTGTTCTCTGTGATTTTGTAATCAAAAGAAATATATCCGGCTTGACTTCTGGTGTTAGTGAAGGTAAGAGAGCCGCTCTGCGACTGCTTGAAAAGCGAGCCCTTACCGGTAACAGTGCCGTGCGCCACATTTCCGCCGCCGGTCCATGTGCCGTCACCCGCATAAGTTGCGGTAAGTCCTTCGGCGGTCATGTCCAGCGAACCCGACGCGGCACTTGCCAAAACAGTACCGGCAGGTATCATGGCGAGAAGCATCACTAATACCAAAAAGAGAGATATAATTCTTTTTGACACTCTTCTCATCGTTTTTGCCTCCTTTGTTTGCATTTTTCCAAACGATTATATATAAACATCATCACTTTCTCTTTGCTCATTGGCGGAAATAATCGGCAATGCCAAAACAAAGAACAGCATAAATCCGATCTCCATGCGCAAAGAGGAATTGTAAACCAAAAGTATCAGGCTTATCACCGAAAGTATAATGCTCATCTGACAAGCAAATTCGTCTGCCATTTCCAGCTTTTTCAGCTTTCTTGAAACGAAAAACGAAGCGACGAAAAACGAAGCATACAATGCCAGTCCGACAAAGCCTGTTTCCAAGAACAAAAATGCATACGAAAAATACGAATAGTGAACCGTTTGATGAGATTCGAAAAACGGCGTATTGAACATACTGAGCGACGAGCTGTCGCAGTTACCGAGGCCTAAGCCGAACAGCTTTCTGAAAAAGCCGGGCAAAAATCTCTGCGAGATAACGGGCAGGGCGGTAAATCTGCCGATGTCCTCATCGGTCGCATATCCCGTGTCGGTCAACGCCTTTATCAGGCTGTCAAAGGAAAGAAAATCCGTAAAGTCCTTATAAAGGACGGTAAGCAGTGTACTGAAAAGCACAACCAACACCGCACCGAACGCAAAGAACAATGTCTTTTTTATCGAATGCGCCGTCATGAAGCTTGCCATAAAAAGGATTAAAATAAACAAAATGAAGAACATCTTCAGCTCGGACAAGGTCGAAACAAGCAGTGACGCAACCGAAACAAATATGCATTTGCTCATCTTTTCCTCACCTCTCATAAAGGAAAGGATCGTTTTCGCAAAGACGATGCAAAGGAAAATCAGCAGGCTTCCGTTACAGCCCTTTGACGTGCCGAAAATTCCGCCGATATAGTCCTGACCGTAGCCTGAAAAATATTGAAGAATTACAACCGCAAAGTTTATGACAAATAAAACATCTAAAGCTTTGATCCAGCCCTTTGCGTCCTCCCAATCCGCAAGATATGCGAACGCAAAGAATGCAACGAACATTCTGATATTATTCCTCAATCCCCATAAATAGTAAAACACCGATTGATAATTAAACAAATACCCGACGAGGGTAATGAAGAAGAACAGATCCACAATAACGACGAACGGCATTGAATAATTGTCTATCTTCGTGAAGCGTTGCAAAAACAGCTTCAGCAACAGCAAAACCAAGAAGCCGTCGCATAGGAACTTGATCGCATCGGGTATCGGCAACAGCTCCGTCAAAAAGGCCTGCGCAGCGGGGAAGAAAAAGATGAATAGCATCATCCACTCCGATACGGTTCTCTTTTTTATATATAATTTTCCTGCTGAACTCTTATCCACAGAAAATCGTTCTCCTTAATACTAATTTCGTTTTAAAAATAAAATTATTTTGCAGGCAAAATAGCATTTGTGCTTTAGCAGTGTATAAAACAGGCCGAGCCTTTTATTATGAAGCTTTATAACGTCGGCCGTTAGGCTTTTCCTGAGCACATTGCTTTTAAAAATCTTGTTTAACTCAGTCTGCTTTTCTTTCAAGGGTAATTCGGCGGCAACGATTTGCTTCATCGCCGTTATCGAATACATATGATACCTTGCGGTAACGTGATTTATAACCTGTCGCGAAAGATTGTTTTGTCGGGCAAGCTCGACGCACTTTATAAGAAAAACATCGTTCTGCTTTTGCCTGTCCGCCTTATAGGTGCGAGTGAGCGAATTGCTCCGCTTATAATAATAATACAGACTCTCTTTTATAATCGAAACGCTCTTTATTTGAGAGAAAAACTCCAAAATAAAATAG
Source organism: Oscillospiraceae bacterium (assembly GCA_003486665.1). Taxonomy (GTDB): domain Bacteria; phylum Bacillota; class Clostridia; order Oscillospirales; family Acutalibacteraceae; genus CAG-488. The sequence continues at coordinate 8,182 of DNGF01000186.1, read as the reverse complement.
GCGTCCTCGGAAATAATCTCTTTTTCGGATTTAAATTTCAGGTTTAATTCTTTAATTTTTGATAAACGGTACATCTTTCCGCACGAGCTTATTCCGAAGCCCATCGAATAGGTAAACATTCCGGGCAAGACCTCGTTTTGAACCTCGTCGCCGACAAAAAACGTTTTATCGGTTACAATCTCTTTTTCTGAGGTTCTGCCGTCGTCATACACGTCGCACAGGGCGTAAATCACAGCGTCGCTGTCATTTTTTTCGGCCGTCGAGACGCATTTTTCGACCGTTTTTGTATCAACGTAGTCGTCGCTGTCGAAAAAGAATATGTATTTTCCGCCTGCCGAGTCCATACCGCTGTTCCTCGCCATGCCCAGACCTGCGTTCTTTTTATGAATTACTTTAATTCTGCCGTCGGAGCTTGCCCAATTGTCACAAATCACCGCACTGCCGTCGGTTGAGCCGTCGTCCACCAGAATAATCTCAAGATTATCATATGTTTGACCGACAACAGACTGCACACACCTGTCCAAATATTTTTCAACATTATATACAGGCACAACAACAGAAACTAAGGGCATATCCGTCATAACAAAACTCCTACAATATATTACGAAAAGTCACCGATGCAATTATCCCAATCGTATGGAAGCACGGCTTCTCTCGTTGAACAATGCTCATCCTCCGTTGCGGATTTTATGAGCTTGTTCAATCCGTTTTCGTCAGCGCCGTTCATACGGTAAAATCCGGGCTTATTAATAAATTCCTTCATCTCGCCGAAGTCGGTTGTAATAACCGGCAGGTCGCACGACGCCGCCTCCAAACAGGAAAGCGGAACATCTATGCAATGTCCGTCCTCCGTCACGGGGAAAAGATACACGTCGCTCATTTGATATATCTCCTCAATTTCGGGGATATACAAATCGAATATTTTTATATTGGATTTTTTGAGCAGTTTTTCTCTCAATTCCGAATTCTGTTCGTCCTTCGTCAATGTGCTCACTACCAAAAGCACCTGATATTCGGAATCTATATTCAACAGGGTCTGAATGTTCCTGCCCTCGTTCAGATGTCCTACATGAAGAACCAGCGGCTTTTCGGGATCTAACCCGTATTTTAGTTTTAACCGTCTTTTTTCGTCCGAGGTTACAGGCACGAATTTTTTCGTATCGACGCCGGTTTTTATGTATCTGATTCTGCCTTTGGGTACGATGCTTTTATAAAAATTTTCGGACTGCTTTGAAAAAACAATCAGGTCGGCTTTACTCAGTCTTATTAAAAGCTTCGATATACCTTCGGCATTGATTTTCATCGGCAGAATTACGTCCAAGCCGTTTCGGCACATTAAGGACATAACAAAAATCCTTATCGCCGTTGCAATCGGCTTCGCTGGGAACGGCACATACAAGACCTTTTCTTTTTTTTGCTTTATTATCGAACGAAGCTCGCCGTTTAACATGAGCTTATTCAATTCCATATACCTGTCCGAAAGCTCGGATTTTCGCTCATATGTTATAACGAAAGCGCCGCCATGCGATTTTTTTAATCTTTTAATAAGATTATAGGTCACTTTTAAACAGCCTTCATCAACCTTTTCGGTCAATGAGTTTGAAATAATCAACATATTAACCTCAATATATCTCTGCACAGCTTTTGTTCTTTCCGCACCCCTCGCAGGTCGAAAGAGCGTCAAGCTCCTCCTTGGACACCTTGCCGTCACGGAAATCCTGAACGATTTTATTCTCATACATCGAATACTTTTTCTTCTTGAAAAAGCGTAGAAATTTATGCTTAATAACCCAAGCGGCCGGCTTATAAATATACTTGTGCATGGCGGGCGAAACAGAGCCTATCATCCAGCAGTTGCGGTCGCAGTTTCTTACAAAGCTTCTCACCTTTTCCGCCTGCTCGCTGTTCCAAAGCTCCTCCCAGCTCTGCCTGTTCAGGTTTCCCATAACCTGCTTTTCCTTCGTACCGTTGCACGGCATGACATCGCCGTAAGGGTCGATAAAGAATGTGTCAAAGCTCATATCGCAGGGCAACAAGCGTTTTTGAGAGAAAATATAATTGATAAGTCCGTGATTGAAATACGCTCTGAACCACTTTTTGGGACTGTTGGAATCAAGAAAGCGATTAACGAGATCCTCAAAATTCTGCGCAACCGTGAGGCGATCCTTGATTATATTATTAGACTCAACAAAATAGAAGCTGTTGTGAAGCGACGCTGTTGCAAACTCCATACCGAGCTCGTCGGAAATATTGTAAAGCGGAACCAAATCCGCGGCGTTTCTGTCCTGAACGGTCATGCCGAAGCCAACGTCCTTCATGCCCATATCAACGAGCTTTTTGAGGGTTGTGTAGCCTCGGTTAAAGCCGTCGTCAAGGCCTCGGATTTCATTGTTCGTCTTTTCAAGACCCTCAATAGAAATCCTGATTCCGACCTGCGGAAATTCCTTGCAAAGCTCCAAAATTCTGTCGGTGAAAAATCCGTTTGTGGATATTACAATTCGGTCGCTCTTTTTCAAAAGCTCACGAACAATATCTTTTAAATCGTCACGAATAAAAGGTTCGCCGCCCGTGATATTGGTGAAATACATTTCGGGAAGCTTTTTAATCGTTTCAATTGAAATTTCTTCCTCGGGCTTCGACGGGACCTTATATCGGTTGCACATAGTGCATTTTGCATTACAGCGGTATGTTACAATTACCGTGCCGTTTAATTTTTTCGACATTCAATTCACCTTTTAAAATTATCATAGTAATCCTGAGCGACCTTTGACCATGTGAAATTGTCGACCGCATTTTCCCTCGCCTTCTGCTTCATATCCTTCAGATAGTCGGAGTCATTCAAAAGGCGTGTAATTTGAGCAACAGCATCATCCTTTACGGCATATATGCTTCCGTCGCCGAAGGATGATAAAGACTCGGAACAAAGCACTACCGGAACTCCGGAGGAAATTGACTCAATACACACAAGAGCAAAGCCCTCGTACAAAGAATTAAAAATTGTTGTATCCGCAATATTGTAGATCTCGTTCATTTCCTCTCCGGGACTGAATGTGCCTAAATAAACAACCTGCTTTTCAACATTTTCTTCCTTCGCTGTGTTTAAAACTTCATGATAGTATTCCGGCGAAACAATATCTCCGGCGAAGACAAACACGATATTGCTGTTTTTCTTTAATAAAGGCGCAATTATTTTTACGGTTCTGCCCTGCCCTTTATTTTCATTGACGGAGCCAACCTGTAAAATCACCTTTTTATCTTTCAAGCCGAACTTTTCTTTAACCGTGTCAATTCGCTCACTATTCAGCGGAGTATAAATATCGGTATTAACACCGTTATTGATTTGAACGACCTTATTCTCTTCAATGCCAAGATTTTTGACGATATTCTTTTTCATTTTAGGATTCAAAACGAAGATTAAATCGGCGTTCCTCATTCCCTCGATTTCCTGAAAATAGCGTGCTTTCAAGGTGCTTTCGGCTTCTTCAAACGGCAACGACCATACGCCGTTGTGATTGGTGTACGCTATAACCGCCCTGTCCCGAAGCTCCTTTTTAACAAGCTTTAAGAAGAAAAAGATATTGTACTGATTATGAAAATGAAAAACCGTTTTTTGATCGGTATTCTTCAATATTTTCTTTAATTTTAAGGCAAGTGCAACGGAATAAACCACTCTTTTAACCTTATGTATAACGCCTAAGCTGACATCCGATTTAGAGAAAACCGACGGCACCTTAACCTCGGTTATCGGCAAGCTGTTCGGTGCTCTGTCCTCGGCGGAAATATCTACTGCCTCGACATCAATATTCATTTGCAAAAAGGCCTTCGTCAGCTCCTCAACCACGCTTTCGGTTGCCGCCGCAACCTTGGCAGGTATCGGTGTGTAGCCTGTGCCGAGTTCGTAAATCTTCATGTCATTCTCCGTAAATTTTAAATAGCTTTTGATAATATGTCTTAGGTGTTTCAAATTCAACAGATTTGCAATTTTCGGTGTAATAATCCGCATTTCGGATTACGGAATACAGCTTATCGGAAAGCTGTGTTCGGTTGCCGGATTCAAACAGCTCACCCGTTTCACCCGGCCGAATAAGCTCGGGAATGCCGCCAATATCGGCACCGACAACAGGTGTTCCAAGCAGCAGAGACTCCATAACGGAATACGGACAATTTTCATACCATTCGGAGGGACAAACGGTAACGGTCGCATTTGCAATGAGCCTGTTCAGCTCCTCCCCCGTTTTGAAGCCGACGTATTCGGCATTGGGCACTTTTTCGATCTCTTCAACCGCCTTGCCGAAGCCTGCGAAAACGAACTTAACCTCGGGCATTTGCCGAGCGGCCTCAAGCAAGGTCAAGGTGCCTTTATCCTTAGACAGATGACCGAATTCCAAAACATAGCCGCCCTTATTTGCGGAACATATCTCCCGCTTTTCGATAAAATTATGAATCACAACCGTTTTCTCTTTAAAACGGGGCTGTGTATCAAGCTTGCTTTTCAAAAAATACGACGGACAAATAATAGTATCGACATAGGAATACGCCGTGCTCAGCTTCCAAAAATAAGCGTCCGCCGTTGCCAAAATGCTCTTCGGCAGTGAATTCTTCATACACCTTGATTTGACGCAGTTCATATAGTTGCCCGTCATGCATTTTTCGCAAACATTTATATTTGAATCGAACAAGCCGTGGCTCGGACACACAAGCTGATAGTCATGCGCCGTGTAAATTATCTTTACCTTTTTGCCGACGGTTTTTCTGTATTTTTCAATCTCAAGAATAATGCTCGGTGTGAGATAAAACTGAATATTGTTAAGGTGAACAACGTCGGGCTTAAAGCTTTCCAAAACCTTTTTTATCTGCCGCCTTGCCTGACGTGAATAAATAATCTTAAACGGTGCCAAAAGGTTTTCGGAAATACCTGCGGTCAAATCCATATCGGGAGCATAAGCATTCGCACTGTTTCCGACAATGTTTTTTTCGTTTTCCAGTCCGAAATATTCGACCTCATGGCCGTTATCCTTCAAGGCTTCGCCGAGCTTGAAAACATAGGTTTCTGCGCCGCCCTTCGGGTACAAAAATTTATTAACAAGTAAAACCTTCATATTTATTCACCGTAATACAGCTCGAGCGTTCTCCGAGTAACCTCGTCCCAATTAAACCTGTTGCAGACATAATCGGACGAAACGGATTTGTATTTTTCAACGGCCTCGGAATCGTTCAAAAGCCGTTGAAGCTTTTCTTTCAGGTCGCCGACATCGCCCTTTTTAAAGGTAACGCCGCACTCTCCGATAACACTTTTACATTCATGAATATCGGAGGTGACGCAACAGTTTCCGTAGCTCATCGCTTCAAGTAAGCTCAGCGGCATCCCCTCCAAATCGGAGGGCAAAACATAGATATATGCGTTCGAATAAAGCTCCTCCAGCAATCCGCCCTTTACAAAATCGGTGAAAATTATATTGTCGCAGGCGGATTTTTTCAGCTCGTCGGCATATTCCGTGCTGTCGGATGCGCCGCCCGCAATGACAAGCTTCTTATCCGTATCAATTTCTTTAAAGGCTTCAATCAGATAATGTATTCCCTTTTCGGGAACAAGTCTGCCTAAATATAAGATGTAGCCGTCCTTTTCAAGACCGAATCTTTCGGTTATTTCCTCGGCCGGCTTCAAAGCGTTTTTACTCACCCCGTTGGGTATAAAAACGGTTTTTCTTGAATATGTGTCCTCAAAATACTTTTGTGTATTTTCGCTCAGGACAATGATTTCATCGGCAAATTTTACCGCACATTTTTCACCGGCAAAAATGTAAAACGAGGCGAATTTACCCCATTTTGCACGTTGATGGTCAAGGCCGTGAACGGTTGCGACGCACCTTTTGCCGAACAATTTCGGAATCCAAAGCATGGCGCACGGACCCTCGGCATGAAAATGAACAACGTCGAATTTGCCGATATCGGCCTTCACGGCGGCAAAAAAGGACGAGGTCACAGCCGCCAATCCCTTTGCATCAACCGTAAAAACACGTTTTAGCTTTACTCCCTTATATTCGTTCATCGCCTTTTCGTCAAAATCGACTCCGCTGACATGGTGTCCTCCCCTGTTAAAGCAGGTAACATCGTGACCCATAGCAGCCATACGGGTAGCCAATTCGCCGACAACGATCTCGACCCCGCCCTCTCTGGACGGAATTCGTTTGTGACCCAACATGGCAATATGCAATTTTTCGTCCTTGCGCTGAGGCATTTACACACCCTCCATGTTCAAGACGGCACCGACGGTTTTAAATATAATCATCAAATCGTTTTTTACGTTTCTCTCTTCGATATACTTTAAATCCAGTTCGAGCCATTTATCAAAGGTCAGGCTGTTTCTGTTTGGCTGAATTTGCCAATAACAGGTGAGCCCCGGCACAACGCTCAAGCGGTTCCGCTGAAAATCGTTGTACTGCTCAACTTCCCTCGGAAGCGGCGGACGTGGGCCGACGAAGCTCATATCACCCTTTAGGATATTCCAAAGCTGAGGCAATTCGTCAATACAGGTTCTTCTGATCACCCGACCGACCCGTGTGATACGGGGATCGTTCGAAATCTTGAATGCCGGACCTTCCATTTCATTTTGATCAAGCAACGAATCCAACATTTGATCCGCTTCGGGCACCATTGAACGTAATTTATAAAACTTGAATACCCTGCCGTTTTTGCCAACTCTGTATTGGATATAAATAGGAGACGCTCCCGGACTGTCGATAACGATCAAAAGCATTACAAACAGAATCGGAATTGTAAAAACAATTATACAAAGCAAAGAAAAAACAATATCAAAGCACCTTTTGACTGCGAGATAGACAGGATTTTCATATATTGTAATTTCGGACTCGGCGCTTTCGCTTTGTGAGCCGGAGGAAATGATATAACTGTTCTTGCCTTCCATACGCTCCTCCTGTTCTTTTTACTTCTTCTTGTAAAACAATTCAAAAACAATCTTATCAATCGAATCGGCGTCGGGGCGAAACTCCATCAAGCCGCCCTTGACGACCGACTCGCCCTCAAGGGTTTCGATTTCGGTAAATTTATACTGCGACAGCTTTTTCGCAATTTCCTGAAGCTGATTGACCGAGCGATCGGACACGATATAATCGGCAAGCTTTGAAGATGCTTCAATAACAAAATTGTCATCGTTTTCGATTTCGAGCATAGCCTTATCGTAAACTGCGGTCATATACTGTCTTTGACGCACCATACGGGTGCTGTTTGAGCTGTCCTCAAGTCCGTAACGTTCGCGCACATAGGTGAGCGCATGATCGCCGTGAAGCGTAACCGTTTCACCCTTTATGAGTGTGTCGTCAATACCGCTGAAATCGTCCAAAACGGTGACCTCAACGCCGCCCAAAAGGTCGTTCAAAATCGGCACGGCGTCCATGGTTATTGAAAGGTAGTGATTTACCTTAACGCCGTTCAAAAGCTCGGAAACAGCGTCGGCGGTGTTGCGACAACTGACATCCCTGCCGTTGCCGTAGGTATGAGCCAAGGCGAGCTGTTTGTTGACCGTGCCAATCTTCTGACCGGCAACGCCCAAAACGTTCATATTAACCATTGTGTCACGGTTAAGGTGAACCGCCGTGAACTTTTTCTCACTGTTGTCAAAGACCAACAGCATCAAGAAGTCCGCCCGCTGATCGTTATTGTAAGAATCGTTATTAATTGCGTCCTCAAACTTATCAAGGCCGAGGATCAAAAACGATTCAACATCTTCGTTTTTCACATACTCGACACCGTTATATTCATAAACGGTATTCTCGGTTTTTTGCTCGGGGAAAATGCTTTGACGCTTTTCCCATAATTCCAAAAGCAAAAAAGCACCTGTTAAAAGAAACACTGCCAAAAGAGCGACGGCTAAGCCACGCATCAGCTTTCTTTTATCGTTCCGTTTTTTTCCCATAAAGACTCCTCTTTTTAAGCGGCCTGTTTCTTAGATTTCTTCCAAAGGACAACACCGGCAACCAGGGAAACGCACATTACTCCTGCCAATACGCCGATTTTGATTCCGTCCTCGATGTTACCCGTTGCGGGATTTTCCGCTGTGCCCGTATCGTCGGCAACATCGGAATTATCGACAACAATTGCAAAAGGAGAGAACTCCTTGATGGTAAATTCAAGATATTCGCCGTTGATTTTTGCGTTGTCAATC
>DNGF01000259.1:856-3076 GCA_003486665.1 Oscillospiraceae bacterium | reverse complement strand
AAATGATGAACCTTTTCCTCGATCAGCTTGATGCAAAGGGATTCAGCGAAGGAAACATCAATTCCTATAACGATTATGACCGATATTCGGTCAGCGGAAGGACGGTTACGATCTGCTGGAGAAATTACAACGAGAAGTAATTTATCCAACCTGAAATTCGTGTAAAAAAATATAGGCAAATTTTGCTTTATTTTCCTTAAACCGCTTGACTTTTGTATTAATATGGGTTACAATACCCATGCTAATAAATATTATGAAAGGATGAATTCGTATGAAAAAGTTCTTGGCGATTCTTATGGTAGCCGCTGTCTGCGCAACCGTAGCATTCTCTGTTCGTGCAGAAAACGATGCAGCCGAAGAAGTTCCCGAAACAACAACTTCCACAATCGAGGGCGCTGTTTCCGCACTTCAGAATGACGAAAAGGCTGAAGAGATTGCAAACGAAATCGTTGACGCAATCAAGACAGGCGCTGCAAAAGAAGATGTTGCTGACCTCGTTGCAAATCTTGAGAAGTACATCAACGATAAGGGCATCGGTTCCGATGAAATCAAGGATCCGGGCGCAATCCGTGACGTTGCTGATGCTTTCCTCACAGACGCAGGTATTGACGTTGAGGCTCTTAACAATGCGATTGCTAACAGCATGATCGCTAATAAGGCTCTTGAGCTTTACTACAAGCCTGAGGAAGAAACAACAAAAGAGCCGGAAGCTCCGACAGAGGAGCCGGAAACGGAAATTCCCGCATGCGGTTTCGTTGGCTAATTCCGAATTAAAAATGCAGTTTAAAGGTGACGGGATACCGTCGCCTTTTTGCTTTATTAACTGTTTTTTAACATTTATTTAATCTGTACGCATTATTTTTATTGTCTAATATTCTTAGTGGAATCATCTGTATTCGAAAGAGTGGGGCGCGCGATGTCTTCCTCTTTTACTTTTCTTTTCAGAGTCGGGAGATCGTTTGTATTCAGCTCGTTGTCGGCTCGGTTAAGAATCATTGTTTTGCCTATGCCGTAATCGTTAATTGTGAGCTTGTATCTGCCGGATATGCCGGGCGACTTGAAAAGCTTTTTACTTTCCTCGGACGAAAGACCGGTGAAAGCTTCCGTAATGCTTAAACAGAGAGAGTTAAAGCTTTTTTCACTTCCCCTTTTGGCGGTGACGGTGCATTGAATTATTTCGCCGTCCTTTTCCGAGTAGAGGCAGAGCAGGACGCCGTTTTCGATTCGGGAGTATATAAATTGTTCATTATCTGCCGAAATGTCGAACATTGAGCTTTTCAGCTCGCTTTCGGAAATTTCATTATATTTTTTTAGAAACTCGTCAATGTTAAGCTGCTTTTGATTGACGCAGGCAGTCAGAAGGACTATTATTAACAAAGGAACTGTTATTTTGAGGGATTTCATTTTAATTCTCCCGAAAAGTATTGATATTATATAGATATAAAGGTTAGGGGTGCGTTTATGCAGCAGAAAAAGAAGAAAAACAAAAAAGTTATAATTCTCTGCTCGGTTTTGGCGGTTCTTGTTCTCTCGGTCGTTGCTTATATGATTTTTAAGCCTGAGGAAAAGCTTGCCGTCAGTACGGTTGAGGTCACAAAGCAGACAATTAACGAAACGCTTGACACCACCGGTACTGTTACAACAGCTTCCGAGAAGTCATACACTTTAATTGATAAGGTTAAGGTTAAGACGGTGAACGTTAAGGTCGGAGATACTGTTAAGGCGGGAGATGTTTTGGCAACCTTTGATGTTTCTTCGCTTGAAACGGCACTCACTCAGAAAGAAGACAATTATCAAAAAGCGCTTGCCGCATATAATAAGGCGAAGAGCGACTCTTCCTCGGCAAGTAAAAAGATAAGCTCTACCAAAAAGCAGATATCGGAGCTTGAAGCTCAGATCGAGAAGCTCAAGGCAAAGTCGAACACTTCAAGTACTAAGCCGTCATCGGCGGGCAATTCGGTCGGAGTTAAGGTTTCGGACGATCTTGTAAAGAGATTTATTAAGGTTGCGAAGCTTTTCGGCGTGGAATATGATGAAGCTACGGCAAAAAAGGTGCTTACGTCACTCCTCTCCGCAGGCTCAAGCACTTCTGATATTTCAGGTTTGCTTGACAATCTCGGAACGATTGCCGGCGGATCGGGTTCTTTCGATTTCGGTTCACTTGCCCAGATGAGCGGCGGATCAAGTGCGCTTATCAACGCCGAGATGTCGCTTGTTTCC
>DNGF01000259.1:0-812 GCA_003486665.1 Oscillospiraceae bacterium | reverse complement strand
GCTCAGCTTGCAACGCTTGAATTACAGTCGAATGACACATATACATCCGTTTACAAAAAGGTTTATGAAAGCGCACAGTCCGAATATCAAAAGGCACTTGCTCAGACCAACGAGATGAAAAAGGGCTGGATCGCAGAGCAAAAGGGCTTGGTCAGCGAGGTCAATATTGCTGTCGGAGAAACGGTTGAGGTACAGACTGCGGTTGACGGAAAGGATATTGACATCAGCTCGATCATTTCTTCAATTTCCTCAGGTCTGGACGTTTCAAAGATGATAAGCTCATTCTTTGGCTCGGAAAAGGTTGGAATTAAGGTTCTCAATTATCCCCTCGTTGCGGACATATCTTTGAGCAAATACGATGTGCTTGACGTAAGCCTTAATCAGGAGGTTTCCGTTAAATCTGCTAACAATGAGATCCATGAGGGCAGGGTGTCGTATGTCGGTGCGGTCGCAACCTCCTCCGGCAGCTCGATCGACATAAACTCCATTATGTCCGGCGGCAGCAATTCAAACACAATACCGGCTCAGGTAACAATTGAAGACGGAGATAAGTCGTTTATTGTCGGCACAGATGTTGATATTTCAATAATCACGGACACACAGGAAAACGCTCTGGTCGTTCCTGTTGAAGCGATAATTATTGACGGCTCGGATGTTTATGTCTATGCGTATGATCAGGAAAAATCGGAAGCCGTAAAGAAAAAGGTTACGCTCGGAATTTCAAACGACACATATTATCAGGTGCTTTCGGGCGTAAGCGAAGGCGATATTCTTATAAAGAACACCAGCGGACTTGAGGACGGAGCAAAGGT
>DNGF01000036.1 GCA_003486665.1 Oscillospiraceae bacterium | reverse complement strand
AGTGTTAGCCTCACGGTTTATCTCCTGAACGAGGAAATCAAGCTTTCTGCCGATCGACTCGTTTAAATCAAAGAACTCCTTGAGCTGAGCGATATGGCTTCTCAGGCGGACCGTTTCCTCCGCAACAGCGATCTTGTCCGCATAAATTGCCGCTTCCGTAAGAAGTCTTGTTTCCTCAACATGAATATCGCCCAAAAGCTCCTGCATTCTTGCAAGAAGCTTATCGTTATACTCCTTAACAGTTTCGGGAGAGCGCTTTTCAATAAATTCGACATGAGAAAGAATAATGTCGGCTCTTGACAAAACATCATCGCGAAGCTTCTGACCCTCGCGTTCACGCATGGCAATGAACTTATCGACCGCCTTTTCCGCAACCTTTTCAACCGCGTTCCAGATCCTGTCTTCATCTGCCTCCGCCTTGCGAATTACGAGAACATCACTCATTCTTGCAAGTATTCCCGCGTTGAGGTTGTTTTCGATTCCGTATGTATCGGAAAGCTCCTTAAACGCTTTTACATAGCCGTCCGCAAGCGATTTATTGACCTCAACAACAACAGAGTCGTCCTCAAGGTTGTCCACCTGAACATAACACTCGATTTTGCCTCTTGAAATCTTTGACTGAACAAAGGTTTTTAATTTTTCATCGAGAAAACCGTAATTTCTCGGAACTCTTGAAGAAAAATCCAAATATCTGTGATTAACGCTTTTAATCTCAACGGTAATACTCATTCCGTCGATCATTTCCTGACATCGGCCGTAGCCTGTCATGCTTTTTACCATATAGATCCACTTCCCGATTTATTTTTTGCACTTGCAGCAGCTGCCGGCAAGCAATTCGGGGATCTCTCCCTCAAGTATTTTTTTGTCATTAGCCTTAAATCCGAGCCTTTCGGCAACCTTAATGCCGTTTGCGGAATTAAAAAAAGCAATGTATGCGCCTCTGTTGGCGCCGTAGTTTAAAGAACTTCTGATAAATCCCTCAACCGTTTCATCGTCACATTCGGTTACGATATCGAGAATTTCCATTGTATATCCGTTGAGTCTGAAAACAGAATATCCGCATTCCTTTGCCGAATCGTTCATATCATAGCCGATATATCCGTTCAGCGACGCGTCATTACAATACGGTTCGGGGAGTTTATCGTTCGAAACAGGTGAAAACTTAATCATAGAGCCACCTCAGAACTTATTGACCTTCATGCCGGAAGAAACCATGAGCTTATGAACCTCGTCCTCTTTAAGCTCGCGCCATTTACCCGGAGGAAGCATTCCGAGCTTTAAAGAACCCATCGAGGTTCTCTTGAGCCTTGCAACCTCAAGTCCGAGCGACTCGCACATCTTTCTTATCTGACGGTTTCTGCCTTCATACAGAACAATTTCCATTACAACACGGTTGTCCTGTTTTTCGATAATATGAGCGTCCGCCGGAGCGGTCATTCTGCCGTCGATCTCCATTCCCGCGGCAAAGGCCGTGAGCATATCTTCCGTCACATCGGGTCGAACAGTTACTCTGTAGGTTTTCGGAATATGCTTTGACGGATGGGTCATATGATTTGCAAATTCGCCGTCATTCGTCATGAGCAAAAGTCCCTCGGAGTCCTTGTCAAGCCTGCCGACTGGATAAACCCTTGCGCCGACGTCACGGACAAGCTCCGCAACACATTTTCTGCCCATTTCATCATCCATGGTGGTGATATAGCCTCTCGGCTTATGAAGCATAATATAATAGTGCTTTTTATTGACGACAATTTTTCTGCCGCTTACGGTAACCGTGTCATGCTTCGGACTTACCTTATCGCCAATCTCGGCAACCCTGCCGTTCACCTTGACCTTACCCTGCGCGATAAGCTCCTCCGCCTTACGCCGGGAAGCGACAGCACACATTGAAAGGTACTTTTGAAGCCTGATTCTATCATCAGTCATTTTAAAAATCTCTCCTTAATTTTCTGAAAAAAGCCTTTTTCTTCCTGTTTTTGTTCTGAAAGAGCAACATCTGACGCAGCCGTAATGTCGGATGATCCGATACACTCTCCGTTGATATAAAACTTAACCTCGCCGAATTTGTCGCCCTTTTTGATCGGTGCATAAGCAAAGCGATCAACATAAAATTTTTGAACTATGTTTTTTGGTTCAGCGCTGTCATATTCAAATGGCTCGCAGCAAAGCGACAGATTTTCAACATTTCCACCGACGACCGAAATTCGGTCAGACACCGTTGCGTTAAAAATATGCCTTTTCAGCCTTGAAAAGCCGTAATCGAGCATAATTTTATGATCGTTCCAATCGTTCGGAGCGTTCAAAGTAACCGCAATAAGTCCCGTCCCGTCCTTTTCGGCATAGGAAACAAGACAGCGTCCGCTTTTTTTGGTGAAACCCGTTTTAATTCCCAGAGTGTATTTATAGCTTTCCAAAAGACGGTTATGGTTATACAGCGTGCGCCTGTACGGCGGATTCCCGTAGCTCAGCGAAATGCTTTTTGACGAGCAAACAGACCTGAATACGGGATTTTTTACAGCATATCTGCCCAAAAGAGCCATGTCATATGCCGTTGAATAATGGTTTTCGTTATCAAGCCCGGAGGGAGTCACAAAGTTTGTATCCCTCATGCCTATTATCTTTGCCTCGTCATTCATTAACTTTGCAAAGTTTTCAACATTTCCACCGATATGGTATGCCGTTACATTTGCCGCGTCGTTTCCCGACGGAAGCAGCATTCCGCAAATAAGCTCATATAACGAAACTCTGTCGCCGGGAAGAAGCCCCATTGAGGTTCCCTCAACCTGAATCATTTTATCTGAAACAACGATTTCATCATGCAGTCTGCCGGATTGAGCGGCAATAAGCGATGTCATAATTTTGGTTGTGCTTGCCATGGAATGACGTTTATAGGCATTCTTTTGAAATACGATTTCTCCGGTCTGCTGTGAAATAACAACGGCGCATTCTGCTGAAATATCGGAGTCTTCGAGCGCAGAAGCACTAACCGTCATTAAGCAAAAAACAGTCAGAAATATAAATATTCTTTTCAGCACATCTACCACCTGCCATATAAAAGCTATATGCACAGGGGTTATGAAATATTATTCTTCGACAAATACCGAATCGTCCTTGTCGTCCTTTTTGTCGCCGTTGAACTTATTGACGATATCGCCGACCTTGTTAACAACATCGGGAACCATGCCGATAATTCTCTCCGCAGAGCTTTCTGAACCCTCGCAGATGTACTTAACGCTGACTTCGCCCTTGTTGATCACAAGAAAAGCAACGGGAGAAATTGTAACGCCTGCTCCGCCGCCGCCGCCGAAAAGCTCCTTTGTACCCTTTGTCGGGAAATCAGATCCGCCCGATGCAAAGCCATAAGTAACTTTCGAGATCGGAATAACCTTGATTCCGTCGCCGGCGTCGATGGGATCGCCGATGATTGTCTGGCAATCAACCATATCCTTAATCTTATCAATGGCTGTTGCAAGAATTCCTGATGCTGACTGATCTTTCATGTTTAGTCCGCCTTTCTGTTTGTATTATTGTTTGATGATTTATTATTTGAAATAACAACCTTTAAAAGTTGCTTCAATAAACTGAACATAAGAACAATTCCGGCGTTGATCATCGCCCTCGGAATGAATGCCGTTTTTGTTGCAAATTCAACAGTGGTTTTTTCGCCGCAGTAGTCGGCAAAAACGTTGACCTTATAATCCTTAACCTTCATGTTTGAACAGATAAATCCGAGAGATGGATAAAGTCCCGAACAAACCTTGCCGTATTTTATCGCCGTTGCGGCGGCATCTCCCTCCGTAATATGAATGTCAAGGTGAAATTTTTTGAAAATTATCGCTCGTTTTATCAGTTTGACCGAAAAACGTTTTAGTGCCGCAACGCAGTTGTTGAGCAGTTCGATTACTCCGCTCAAGCCTTGATTATTATAGAATGTTTTAAGAAAATTCTCTTTTTTAGGCTTGGGCTGCCGGTCCTTTTTCTCTTCCGGTTTCTCCTCTTTTTTCTCTTCTTTCGGCTTCTCTTCCTTCTTCTTTTTTTCAGGAAAAGGATAGAGATCAAATTTTAAGAAAAGCCATGAAACCTTGCATCGAACCGAGTCGGTATATTCAAGATCAAGAACGACAGGAATACTCAACACAACTATGAAAAAAACAATAATTCCGAGAATTATGTATAACGCTGTCATTCAATCACCTCCGTTAATTATTCTTCAGCTACCTTGACCGGTTCACCCGTAAGCATTTTATTTTCAATTATCTCGCCGTCTTCAAGGTTAATTTCAAGCTGTCCGTTGATCTCCTCGCTCTTCGGCAGATCCTCATGTTCGGGAAGATCAGGGAGATCGTCAAGGCTCGTAACGCAGAAGCATTTAAGAAATTCCGGTGTTGTACCGTAAATAAGCGGTCTTCCGGGAAGTTCAAGTCTGCCTCTTTCTTCAATAAGTCCCTTTGCGATAAGTGTTCCAATAACTCCGGAGCAGTCAACTCCCCTGACCTGCTCGACAAAGGCTTTGGTAACCGGCTGGTTGTATGCAATAACGGCAAGAACCTCAAATGCCGCGCCGGAAAGCGGTGTGTTTTTCTTTATTTCAAGCACGGCTCTGACCTTGTCGGAATACTCCTTACGCGTGCAAAGCTTATACATATTATCCATTTTAACAAGTCGGATTCCGCTGTTGATTGATCTGAGCGCCTCGTCAATACCGCCGAGCGCCTGCTCAACAGGTTCTTTTTCACACTCGATCGCCTGGCAAATTCTCTCAATTTCAAGCGGCTCGCCTGCCGCAAAGAGTATTGCCTCAACAGCGCCCTGCAATTCATTCATTTTCATTTATGTAGTCGTCCTCCACATCAAAGTTAATCTCCGAATCAATCATCTCGACCTCAAGATCATCATCCGTCTGAGTCAAAGTAATTTTTTTATCCTTTGCAAGCGAAAGAATCGCAAGGAATGTCGCGACCATTTCGGAACGGGATTCAGCCTTTTCAAAAAAGGATACAAATCGCTGCCTTTTCTTTCTGAACAGACTGCCCATAATATAGCTGACGCGCTCTCTGATAGGCACGATTTTATGAGCAACAATGCCCGAAAAAGCCTCTATCGGCGGCGGAAGATTTCGCTTTCCTCTTCCGACTGCATTAATATATGCTTTCAGAAGCTCAATAGGCTGATGTAAACGAGTGTAAGTCATATCGGGCGGAAATTTTTCGGGCTTTCTCGAATACTGGTCAAAGCCGTCCGCCTGAGCGGCAAGCTTTTTCGCCATTATCTGACAGTCCTGATACTCCAGCAGCTCGCCCGGAAGCTCTTTCTTAAGCTCGTCCGCCTCCTCTTCATGAACCGGAAGAAGAGAAACCGTTTTAATATATATAAGACGTGCCGCCATTTCGAGAAACTCGCTGGCAACCTCCATATCCTCTTCTTTCATCTGACGAACATAGTCAAGATACTGTTCTACAAGAAGAAGGATCGGGATATCGTTAATATCAATTTTATGCTTGCTTATCAAGTGCAGAAGAAGATCCAGGGGACCCTCAAACACATCAAGCTTATATGAAATCGCTTCCATGCTTTCACCTTTTTTAGAAAATCAAATAGAAAAGTTGATTAAATGCGTTGTAAATAAGATTTGAAAGATACGACAGCGGTGTTGTAAGCGCTCCCGTAAGAAGCAGAAGAAACATAGCAATCATAATATATCTTTCGTATTTCATAATGCCGAAGTAAAATTTGTTCGGAAGAATTGCAAAAAG
Organism: Oscillospiraceae bacterium; assembly: GCA_003486665.1. Lineage (GTDB taxonomy): Bacteria > Bacillota > Clostridia > Oscillospirales > Acutalibacteraceae > CAG-488. The sequence goes on along the minus strand of DNGF01000036.1, from coordinate 12,054 downwards.
AATTCTTGAACCGTCAAGCGGCGGAATAGGAATTAAATTGAACACGGCAAGATTAATATTGATTATCGCCGAATATTGGAAGAATACATCCAACGCAAAAACCGCGGTTGTCATTTCTCCGCCGCGTTTTGAAACAACAAGGAGAAAAAGATATCTGACAAGCACCGAAAGAAAACCGAAAATCAGATTTGATAGCGGTCCCGCAAGCGCAATAAGAGCCATAGCAGCCTTTTTATTCTTCATCTTGGTGTTTCGTACATTTACCGGCACGGGCTTTGCATAGCCGAAACCGACAAGCAAAATCATTACAGCGCCCCAGACATCAATATGAGCCATAGGATTAAGAGTCAGTCTGCCGCTGAGCCTGGCTGTCTGATCGCCGAGCTTTGTCGCAATAAGTGCATGAGCATATTCATGAATCGGCATCAAGCAGAAAACTACGAATGCGCTGACGCAAACACCCATAAATATTGACAGCCCATTGCCGCCTCTGATTAAACTAAGTAACATTTCAATTCTCCAAAATCAAATTATTGCCGTAACGCCCCGCGGCAGTCCGAAAAGATCATTGTAAGCCTTAACCTCCGAGGCGGTTTTTGAAAACAGCTTTTCGATATACTCCGTCTGATCCTCGGCGCATTCAACAGCGATCATACCGCCTTTTTTAATGCTTTTGATCCAGTCCGAGGCAATTACACGGTAAAAATCATATCCGTCCTCGCCGCCGTCAAGCGCCATAGCAGGCTCTCTTTGTACCTCGGTTTGCAGGGATCCGATATCATCTGAGCGAATGTACGGCGGGTTTGAAACAATCAGATCGGGAACAATGCCCGAAAGAACGTTTTTATCGAAGATATCCCCTTTAACGGCATGAACATTATCGGCTTTGTTAAGACTGATGTTTTCATTCAGATAGCCGAAAGCGATATCCGATTTTTCAACGGCGTAAACGTTCGCACTCGGACAAAGCTTGGCTATGCAGATTGCAATACAGCCGCTGCCCGAACAAAGATCGAATACAATCGGATTTTCTTTACCTTTTAAAAAATCCAGCGCAATTTCCGCAAGAGTTTCCGTTTCGGGTCGGGGTATAAGAACACCTTCGCCGACATTAAACGTCAACCCCATAAAGTCCCAGTCACCGAGAATATATTGAAGCGGCTTATTATTTGCACGCTCATTGACTACATCAAAATATTTTTCGGCATATCCATTGTCCACAGTCATATCCTGAAATAAAATCAAGCTCTTTGCATCAAAACCGTTCGGATATAAAGGGCTCAAAACGTGCTGAGCAAGCTGCCTTGCGTCAAAATCTGAGTCATCAATATCGGCATTTTTCAGTCTTTCGGCACCTGCACGGATCATTTCACTGAGGTTCATCCGTCTTTTCTCCTCCGTCGAGATCGTCACTGCTGTCCTCATTAATGCTGTTGATATTCTCCTCTTCCCAGCCGAGAGCAACCTTTAATGAAGCTATGCCGACCTCAATAATGTCGTCTGTAGGCTCCTTGGTCGTAATTCTCTGCATCCAAAGACCGGGAGCGGAAATAATCTTAGTGAAAAGATTATTTTTCTTGCCCGCAAGTCTGATTGCTTCGTATCCGATACTCATTATTATCGGCAAAATAAGTATCTTTATAATCATCCAGAGCGCTTTATAATCGCGGACTCCGGGGAAAATCATAACGACAATTGTTGAAACGAGGATGCTTATAATAAGCGTAAGGAAAATAAAGCTTGTTCCGCATCTCGGATGAAAACGGCGCTGCTTTTTGACGTTTTCAACTGTCAGTTCAAGTCCGTTCTCGTAGCAGAAAATTGATTTGTGTTCCGCACCGTGATACATAAACAGGCGCTTGATATCACCCATAAGCGATACCGCCCACATATATGTTATAAAAATTATTATTCTCATGATTCCCTCAATTGCCGGCTTCCATACATTGCTGTCGGCATTGCGAAGAATCAGATCGGCAACCTGACTCGGAAGCCACATAAAGAGGAAAAAAGCAAGCGCAAAACCGATTATACCGGAAATAATTCCGATAACGGTCATCATCTTCGGTCCGAAGTGATCCGTCAGCCAACCGTCAAGCTTGGACATTTCTTCCGTTCCGTCATCCTCAAGAGCTGTTGTTTTCTCCGCGGATTCCATAAGGCATTTGTAACCGAATATCATCTGCTCTACAAAGCTGATCGGTCCTCTGATAAACGGAATTCGTGCAAATTTATATTTATCCTTAAGGAAATGAGCTTTTTTAAGCTGAGTTTCGATCTTTCCGTTCGGCAGTCTGAGCGCCATGGCAATGCCTTTCGGTCCGTTCATCATAACGCCTTCCATCAGCGCCTGTCCGCCGACGCTTATTTTATTTTCTTCAGGCATCTTCGTTTTCCTCCATTGCTTTCTTTTCATTTTCGGCTGCTATTGCCGCGTCTATATCCCATACGTCGTCAAGCTCAACATGGTCAATGTCAAAGCTGATCGTTACGGAGGTTCCCTGACCGAGAACGCTGTCTATATCAAATGTTCCGTGGTGAAGCCGAACGATCTCGTCAACAACCGCAAGCCCGATTCCGGAACCGTGAACAGTCATGTTTGTCTTGTAGAATTTCTCCTTGACGTGAGGAAGATCTTCGGCAGAAATTCCGCATCCCGTATCGGAAATCACAATGGTAATCTTATCGTCCTTGATCTCCGTTGAAACAACGATTTTTCCGCCCTGCTTTGTATATTTCAGTGCATTGTCAAGAATATTGACAAAAACCTGTTTTATTCTGTCGGGATCGCCGTTCATGGGCGCCGGAAGATTCGGTGCGTTGTAGACAAGTTCGATTCCCTCACGCATCGCTCTGTCCTTAAATGCGAATACGGTTTCATCCAGCTCGGCAAGAATATCCATTTTTTCATTTTTTAAAACCATTCTGCCGCTTTGCATTCTCGAAAAGTCAAGAAGCTCCTCAACGATTCCGTTAAGCCTTGAGGACTCGCTGATTATAACATTCATGCCCCTCTTTGTGAGGTTCGGGTCCGTATCGCCTATCTGCAAAAGCGTTTCGCCCCAGCCTTTTATTGCTGTCAGCGGAGTTCTGAGTTCATGGGAAACGGTTGAAATGAAATCATTCTTTATCTTGTCGGAGGTCTTGATTTTTTCAGCCATCTCATTGATCGTATCGCAGAGCTGCCCGACCTCATCTTTATACAGGTAATGATCAATTCGCGCGTCATAGTTTCCGTCGGCGATCATTTTTGCCGTGTCGCAAACCTCCTGAATCGGTCTGACGATCGAGCTGATGAAAACAGTTCCCGAAATAACAAGGAGTAGAACAAGAAGCAAAAATACCAGCGATATAATGAAGTACCATGTTCTGATCTGATCGTCAATTTCGACGAGGGAAATCATATATCTGACCGAACCGACCTGCTTATTTTCGGTATCCGTAATTATCTTTGTCAGCGCGATAATTTTTTCACCGGATTCGTTTGTACCGTGCCATACGGCATTGTTCCTGCCGTTTGTCATAGCGTCCTCATATTCGGGAATCTTGACCTTATTGGCAACGGGAAAGCCGCTCGATGAAATAAATACGCTGCCGTATTTATCAATCATCCAAACCTCAACGGAGGATTTGTCGGTAAAATCGCTTATATATTCTCTCGCGCCTTTTTCAAAAGCAGCGTCGTCATCCGAGGCGTAGTTTTCAAAATAAATATCGACAATTTCTTTTGAATACGACTCGATTTTACGTTCAACGGTCGAGTAATAATATGAATGAATAAAATATGCTGCGGCAATACAGATGATCAACAAAACAGCAACTATAATCGTAGAGGTCTGAAAAAGCCAACGCTTCGTCAGTCCGCCCCTAAAGTTAATTTTGCTGCTTTTGTTCGGCATCCGTATCACCCCATTTCTTCAAAATTTATTAATCAGATCCAAACATATCCGAATCCCCATCGCGTGAGCAAGTGCTTTGGATTGGACGGATCGGGTTCAATTTTCTTTCTGATGCGTCTTATGTTAACATCGACAATTTTTTCATCGCCGAAGTATTCCGTTCCCCAAACATGGTTAAGAATATCGGTTCTGCTGAGATTTGTTCCCTGGTTTCTGAAGAAATATTCCAGAATCTGAAATTCGACCTGAGTGACATCAATTTTAATGCCGTCGCGGGTAAGCGAATGACTTTTGCAGTCGAGTCTAAACTCGCCCGATGTGATAACATTGTCGTCATTATCATCTTTGAGAGTTTTCGAAGACGAAGAAACTCGTCTTGCCAACGCGTCAACTCTTGCGGTAAATTCGGACGGTGAAAACGGCTTTGTAACATAATCATCCGCGCCGAGAAGCAAACCGTTGACCTTATCCATCTCCTGAGTTTTTGCGGTGAGCATCATTATTCCGATATTGTTGCTCAAGGCTCTGAGCTTCTTGCACAGTTCAAGCCCGTCCATTCTCGGCATCATGATATCGAGAACGGCAATTGAAATTCCATCGGGATCAAGCTTGTACTTTTCATAAGCGTCAAGTCCGTCAAAAGCCTCGACAACATCATAGCCTGCTCTTTTAAGATTAATAACAATAAATTCTCTTATTGTTTCTTCATCCTCGGCAACAAGAATTTTTACATTATTCATTTCTTTCCTCCCAAAAACGTGGTGTTAAAATTATCAGTCAGAATTTTTTCGGTTACTCCGAAGTCAAATCCGTCGGATGTAATCGAATAAACATAATCCGTGCTTGCATACGAAGCCAAAAGCTTTGAATTACTGTATTTCTTCTTCGCTTGTTCATCGTTTTTGTCATAATAGCAAATGCTGAAAAGAAGCTTTCCGAGCTTTTCCTCTGCGCTGTTCCAATGATAAAAATCCCACTGCCCGTTATTTCCGAGTACGGTTATTCTTCCGACCCAGCTGCTCGGAATGTTAAGAAGATAACCTCCGTCCTCATCAATGATTGAGTACTGAACGGCTCTGAGCTTATCGTTACGGAACTTGACCCACTTGGTATAATACAAGCTCTTTGTTGGAGCAGTATTTTCTTTTGACGATGCTCTGACGGTATTGCTGACAGATGTGTCAACGACCGATGAGCCGTACATATCGACGCTTACCGGAATCTCCAAAAAGCCGTCCGAATCAATATCTCTGCAGGAAAGCTTCATATGACGAAGAGTCTGTGAGGTTGTTTGTGTCGAAACATCAAACAGCGGAGAAACAAGCGAACCGGACTCATCGTCCCAGTACAGGACCTCGGTTATCATATCGTTGTCGCCCTTGAAGGCTTCGACATAGATCAAACGCTTGTCATCAATTTTCTCAACCTTAATATCGGAATATGATGAAATATTTCCATCGGTCTTTACAGTGCTGAGAATCTGCATAGATGATAATTTTGAATCAAAAGTGTACGCGGTCGCCGATGAAGTGTAATGATCCGCTACGGATGAATCGACGTTCATTGTCAAAATATCGTCAACACCGTCGCCGTTCACGTCAATGATATCAAGATATGAGTACGGAAACGATGAAACAAAGCGCAGATTCTCGGACGAAATATCGTAAACCGAAAAGACCTTATTCGTCTTGCTTGAAAAAAGATTCCAGCCGACAATAATTTCAGATTTTCCGTCTTGGTTCAAGTCGGAAATCTTAACCTCGTCAACGGAACTGCCGAGTCCGTCATATGTATTAACGGGAACCCAGTTGTTATCCTTAAACTCAAAATAGTAGACATTAACAAGATCGGGCTTACTCTTCTCGGTATAAAACACAAGAGCTTCCTCGTCCTTATCGCCGTCAAAATCATTTACGATAAAAGCAGATCTGTAAAGCCCGTTTTCGGGAGTAGAAAGACTGTAGTCCTTATCAACGAGCTTTTCGAAGGTATCCTGCAAGCCCTGATATTCTCCCGACAGCCTCGGCGGACGAAGTAAATTATCAAAGGAAGAAAATCTGAAAGAGCATCCGCTCAGCGATAAAGCCAATGCAACGATAACCGAGATTGCCAAAAGTGTTTTAATCGGTTTCAAGTTTTTTCCTCCTTTTTTGAAAATTGAAACATATACATTTAACCCATTTTAAATGTCATTACATTATAGCACAACGGCAGATGTTTTTACAACAGAAAAAGAAAAATTTTCTGAATAATTTACAATGATTTTACAAATAAAACCGACCGAACGGCTTAAATACCGCTCAGTCGGTCAAGTAATCAGTTTATAACAATATTTGCCGTGTAACTTCCGCTGATCCAACAGTTCTTTGAATTTTTAAGAGTAACGTTGACGGGAACGTTGTTTTCGCCCTCTTCAAGCTTAGTATTGGTCAGGTTAATGCTTATTTCAATCATATCCGCAGTAACGCTTCTTAAAGCTGTCGGTGTTCCGACAACAGTAACTGCACCGATCGAATCAAGGTCAACATTGCCTGCACTCACGCCTGCTCCGCCCGTTATCATGATCGAGTTTATGTCCGGATTCAGACTCTTTGTCGATAATCCGTCCGTGTTAACATCAACGCTGAATGAGGTCGTTCCGTCAAGGAACTTAGCCGTTTTAATGTTTGAAGCAAGGAACGTGAAGCTGCTGTTTGACGGAGTGATCTGAGAAAAGTCGATAGATCCTATTTCAAGAGTGTTAGTTGTATCAGAACCGTTTTGCAAAACAGCGACTCTGACTCTGCTCGGAGAGATGCTGTAAACAAGAGGACTGTTGATGTAGTCCGACGGAGTGTTCTTGAACGAAACGGATACAGCAGAAGTCTGCATCTTATAAACAGGCAAGGTAACGGGAATATTCAAACTGCTTTCGCCGTTTATTTTGACATATTTAAGGTCAAGATCGTTTCCGTTGCTGAGAACAACCGATGCGTCAATCGTTTCGCTCTGTGTAAGCTTTTTCTCGATCGGAATGTCGGCAAAAGCCTCGGTAACAGAGCTTACCTCCGTCTGTGCGCCCGTGACCTTTACCGTCTTGGTTTCGCAGATTATATCCGCTTTGTCAAAGAGGTAATCGTCGGCAGTGTAATCATCAAGCTCCGAAACGATTCGCGGAGTAACCTCAACCTCTTTTTCCTCATATTTATCAAAGAAAACCTCAATGTAATCGGTTGACTTTGAAACTATTTCGTAGTCCGCATTGGCGTCCTTGGCTGTAACTTTAACAAGCAGGCTGTGCTTTCCCGCGGAATCAACATAAGCGGTCTGCGCCGTTGCGTCAAAATCATCCGCAGTCAGAAGATCGCCGCCGACAATGTATCTGTTGCCCTTTACCGTAACGTTAAGCGTGTATTCGCTCTGCCCGAAGATCTGAAGTCCGAGCTTGTCGGGAACGCTGTTATTCATATCAATTTTGATCGGTATATTTTTGATTTCATTCTCAACAACCGGCGCATATTCAAGGGCAACAACGATCCAGAAAATAAAAGCGACAACTATCGAAAATACAACAAGAAATTTTGTGTTTGAAAAAAGTTTTCTCAGGCTTAATCTGTTATTTTTCATTTTTTAATCTTCTCCTTTATCTTAGTGAGAAGAACGGAAAAGAACGATTTCTTCTCTTTTCCGGCAGTATCGGAAAGAACATATTCCATCAGCCTTTCCATAAGAACGCCGTCGGAAACATTTCTTTCAAGCTCTCCGCCGCAGGCAACGGAAATATAACCCGTTTCCTCGGAAACAACAACGGAAACAGCGTCGCTCTTTTCGGTAATTCCGAGTGACGCCCTGTGCCTTGTTCCGAGTTCGCTGCTCAAGGAATTATTGTCCGTAAGCGGAAGAATACAGCCGGCGGCATTAACTCTTCCGTCCCTTATAACAACTCCGCCGTCGTGAAGCGCCGAGTTCGGGAAAAACAATGAATTAATAAGCTCCTTGGAAACCTTTGCGTCAATCAAGGTACCGCTGTTGATTATATCGCCGAGCATTGTTTCACGCTCAAAAATAATCAGCGCACCGATCTTTTTGTCACTCATCTCTCGGCAGGCCTTGCAAATTTCAAGCACTGCGCGTTTTTTTCTTTCGTACAGAGCATCACCCTGCTGTGCGCCGAAAAAGTTCAGAAAAGCAAATTTGCTTCGTCCCATTGTTTCGAGTGCATGGCGTATTTCGGGCGTAAAAAGAATGATAAGAACAAGGATAAAATCGCGCAGAATAGTCTTGAACAGATAGGTACTCGCCTGCATATTCAAAAGACTGATGACAGCGTATATGATCGCAACAATCACAAGTCCCTTTACGATCTGAATACCGCGCGTTTCTTTCAGCATCTTGATTGCGCTGAAGATGATAAATGCCACAAAAGCAATATCCAAGGTGTCCGTTATTATGTTGTAGGAAGAAAACAGAGCCAGCAGTCTGTCCCAGAGGACGCTGACATTTTCTAACAAAGCATTCATATTTTTCTCCTGTAATTTTTTGTCAAATTATAACACAGTTTTTATCTTTTATCAATAAGGCAAACGCAATGTGCGGAAATTCCCTCTCCCCTGCCGGTAAAGCCCATTTCCTCCTCGGTCGTTGCCTTTACGCTTATGTTTTCGATCTCGGTCGAAAGCGCAGCCGCAATGCTCATACGCATTTCGGGAATATAAGGCTTCATTTTCGGCCGCTGAGCTATGATAGTGGCGTCAATATTAATGACAGCATAGCCGTTATCCCTCAGCCTTTCATAAACTTTTCGGAGCAGCACAAGGCTGTCGGCATCAAGGAACTGAGGATCGTTGTCGGGAAACATTCCGCCGATATCGCCCATTGCTGCCGCACCCAAAAGCGAGTCGCTTATTGCATGGAGAAGAACGTCTGCGTCCGAATGTCCCAAAAGTCCTTTTTCGTAAGGTATTTTTACTCCGCCGATGATCAAGTCACGACCCTCAACGAGCTTATGTACGTCATATCCGTGTCCGATTCTCATGTTAAATCCTCCGATCCGATAATTTTCTTATATTCATCATAAGTAAGAAAAGTGTTCAAAATATCAAGCATTGCTTTTGTTGACATCCTTTCGGGAAGCTCAAGCTTTTTCAGAAGCGCAGCTCTTTTCTGCTTACTGTCGGCTCCGCCGATCAGACCGTCATCATATAAATCAACGGTTGTGATAACCTTTTTCTCGGTAATTTTGCTGTTCGAAATGCCGATCCCGGCTTTTTTGAAGGCTTCTTTCAGAACATCGGCAGAAACGCCCTCAACACCGAGCTTGCCCTCTTTTGACGGACTGTCCTTACGCTTTTCTTTTCCGAAAATGTCGGGAATATACACATTTGTGATGTACTCCTTCGGCACTATGGATGTAATGAAATTTCTTATAACAAATCCTGCCGAATCGCTGTCCGTAAGAATAACTATACCTTTTGTTTCGGCAAGCTTTCTGATCAATTTCTGCTTTTCTTTATTTTTAAAGATTCCGAAACCATCTGTTTCAATAATGATTCCGTCGATTAAGGAGGAAAGCTTGATTTTATCATATCTTCCTTCAACTATGATTATCTGATCTACCTTAATCATATTTTTTCACCGTTTGAAACAAGAAAAAGCTTGGTAATGGTTTGTTCAAGAACAAGTCTGCCGTTTACCGAGGTTGATTTTAAAAGCCTGTCGGCATCGTCAAGCACATCGAGAAACGCACGAAGCTGAGTTATTGAATATCTTGAAGCCGACCTCGCGCCGTTGGTAAGCCTGAATTCCTTATTGCGATAGTTAAAATCCTTACCGGCATCCTCGGCTCTAAGTCCTCCGCTGACATAAACCTTTGCTCTATACATATCGACATACGGGGTAATAAGCGCGCCGAGAATATTGATGGGTTCCTCTTTCATGGCAATCAGCGTATCGAGAATATCCATTGCCAGGTCGCAGTTGCCGGAGGTCAAGGCTTTTGCAAGATCAAACACCCTCGCCTGAACTGTTTTAACAACAACGGCGTCAATATGCTCTCTGCGTATTTCTCCCTCTTTTTTATAAGCGCAAATCTTATCAAGCTCATTTATAATGACGGTCATATCATCTCCGATAAGACTCAGCAAATATCTCGCTTCGGACTGCGAAATCGAACAATTTCTCGACAAAGCTCCTTTTTCGAGAAGCTTAACAAGCTGATTAAGACCGATATGCTCAAACAAGACGGAACAGCCTGCTTTGTCAATTTCGGAGAGTATTTTTTTACCCTTTGCACTCTTCATGTTGACGTCAATGCTCGGATTTGAAATAAGGATAACCGTTGTGTCGGGTATATCCGAGATTAATTTTAAGAATTTTTCCGACGAATCGGAGTTTAAGCTGTCTGCGGGAAGATCCTTAATTAAAATAAGCGTTCTTTCGCTCATCATCGGCAATGCCTCCGAAGCCTGAGAAACAGCGTCAAAATCAATTTCCTTTCCGTCATACTGATGAAAATTAAAATCGGCAAAGGCAGGGTCGATCGACTTCTTCTGAATAAGTGAAGAGTAATGCCTGATCAGATACTTTTCATCGCCGTAAAGAAAATACAGGCGTGCAAAATCACCCGAATTAATCTGTTTTTTCAGTTCAATTTCATTGATCTGCGGCATATCAACCCTCCTCAATAATAAATTTATAGCTGTTATCTTTTATTTTAATATCAATGTTTCCGTACTTACCTGTTGAGAGAGCGGAACCGTCCGCATCATCTCCGACAATCACGGAATCAATAAACGCCGTGTTTTCAAGATGTTCTGCGGAAACAATTATGTCACCTTTCAAGTATCTTTCGGGAATCCGTGTGTAATCCTCCGAGCGAAGTATAATACATACCTCAACGCCCTGAACAGTACAATATGCAACACAATAATTTGAGTTTGAAACAAATTCAGTTTCAGCATTTTTCCAAAGCATAATTTTTGCATTCGATGATTGAACTATTTTGCGATCATTCATCAATTCCTTTAAGAAATCGTTGCTCTTCGGTACGATCAGCTCATCGGGAACGCCGTCTTTAATTACCGATAAAAGACCCGACATATTGCCGCCGTCAACATCGGAAATCATAAGCTTTAGCCGCCTACCTCCGTTATCCTCTGCCGCCGAAGTAACCGCGGACGAAAAATACTTATTTTTACTCTCGGAACAGATAAGCGCACTTCCGCCGTTCTGTGAAATTAAAACCGCAATGCTGTCATCAGTATCAACCACTCTGATAAATGTGCAGTCAGCATAATTAAAATGATACAGCAGACAGCAGCACAAAACCGTAAGGGCTAAGCCGGCGCATGAAATTTTAAAATCGGTTTTATTCTTGAAAATAATATACGAACACAGAACCAGCGCATAAAAAGCAATCACGCCGTAGGTCCAGTATTCATTTGTTGTGTCAACCGTAGCAAACGGAAGCTCGGCAATTTTCTCAATAACGCCGATAATGTACTTCGCAAGACATCCGGTGATAACGGCAAAAGCATTTCCGACGCCGGGAAAAGAATACATCAGCGCAGTAAAGCCGCCGCAAAGCATACACAGCGAAGCAATGTATGTAATAAGCAGATTTGCAACAACCGAATAAATTGAAACATATCCGATAAATACAATGATAAATCCGATTGAACCGACAGTTGCGCTCAAAGAAACAAACACCGATTCGGCAATAAACTTCAATAGCTTCTCAAATAAAATACCGTTTAATTTCGGTTCAACATGAGTCCTGAACCACGGATTTAATAAAATAATTCCGAGAGTCGATGAAAACGAAAGCAGAAATCCGATATCGGCAACAATCATCGGATTGATTATTCCGAGAAGAAGCGCGGCAAAGCCGAGTGAATTAAGAGAATCCGCTTTTCTCCTGAACAGATTTCCGCTCAGAATCAATAAAAACATAATTCCGGCTCTGCAGACCGACGGTGAAAAGCCTGTCACAGCCATAAAGAAAAGCGTAAAAGCGATTCCGATCAATGAATTGGTTCTTTTCTTTACACCGAAAAGCTCAAGCATCATATACAAACCCATTATCCAAACAGAAAGGTGCATACCCGAAACCGCAAATACAGGAGCGACGCCGGCATTTCTGATATCGGCAATAGCTTCATCAGAAATATAGTCCTTG
>DNGF01000216.1:2154-4163 GCA_003486665.1 Oscillospiraceae bacterium | reverse complement strand
AAAACAGTATTCATGATCTACTCCTTGCTTTCAAATGATTATTGATTATAAATCTTCAAAGTAATGGTTGTTCCTTCGCCGATAACCGTGTCTATTTTCATTTCATCGGTATATTTTTTTATATTCGGAAGACCCATTCCCGCGCCGAATCCGAGAGAACGTACATTCTCCGGAGCAGTTGAGTATCCCTCTTTCATAGCAAGCTCAACATCGGGAATTCCCGGTCCCTTGTCTGCAAGAACAACAGTTATACATTCGGGCGTTACGGTCGCGTCAATAACTCCTCCGTCGGCATGGATTACCATGTTTATTTCCGCCTCATAGACGGCAATCGCCACGTTGCGCGTTACGGCAGGAGCAAAGCCAAGCTCTTTAAGGGAACGCTTCAGCTTGCCCGATGCTTCACCGGCTCGGGTAAAGTCATAGGCACTGACATCATAATGCAATTTTACCTCGTCCATTATTTCCCGCTGCCCCCTCTGAGTCCGTGTGCATAAAGGCGGCCGCATGAGGTAAACATTTCGAGATCCGTACCGATAAGAACAATGTCACGCTGCTCAGCAAGGTCTATCATTCCCATATCCGGCGACTTGCCTCTTACGAAAACAATACAGCACATATCCATCATTTCCGCAGTTCTTACAACCTGAGGGTTCACAAGTCCCGTCAGCAGAACCGCCTGTTCCTTAACAAATGCAAGAACATCGCTCATCATGTCGCTTCCGCAGGCGGTAAACACCTCTCTGTCGAGCAGATCCTCACCGTAAATAATACGTCCGTCGAGTATTTCAATGATTTCTTTTACCGTCATATTCAGCCCTCCGAATAATAAATATACATATATAATATCATACATCAGTTTAAAAATCTATATATTTTCTATAAAAATAATGAATAAATTTCAATTTTTGTAAAAAATCGCATTGACTTTTATTGCTTTACATAGTAACATAATCTTATATACAAAATAGGGGTGTTGTAAAATGAAAAAGCGGAAGCTTTTAAGCTCTGTTCTTTCCGTTGCATTGGCGGCGGTCATTGCCGCAGGCTCGCCGACAGTCGGCGTTAAACTTGCAAAGGAAGCTCAGATATCGGCAGAGCCGACGGCTCAAAGCATTCTAAAGTCCGAAAAATCCGTCGAAACGGAAACAGCAAAGAGTGTTTCGGCAGAAAATAATTCGGCAAAAGCAGTTGAAATCAGCGCAAAAAATATAGCTCAATTTGAAAATGAAAACGATACCTTTTATGAGCCGGAGGAAGAAAGCATATCCGTGCTTGAAGATTCAACGCCTTACATAAATGACTGTGTGACCGTCTTTTTCAGCGATAACGCAACGCTTCTCGATAAGAAAAGAGTTGTTGATTCACTTGACGGGGAAATTGTCGGCAAGGTCGATTTCATGAATGAGTACGAAATCAAAATCGAGCGCTCTGATTTTTATGAAATTAACAATTTGTGCGATGACCTTATGGAAAACGAAACGGTTGAGTTTGCAAGCTGTTCCTTAGCCGAAAAAATCACTCCCGACTACGTTCCGAACGACCCGTGGAATCTTACCGATTGGAGCGACAATGCTCTTGACGGGCTTTCTCAATACTCAAACTGGTGGGTAAAGGCGACGGATATTGACAAGGCGTGGGATTACGACGAATATTTCAGCGACATCAATGTCGGAATTGTTGACAGCGGATTCGATCCGGGGCATGAAGATCTTGAGGGAAAAATTGTTTTTCCGAACGGGTTCTTTGAAAAGAACAATGCTCCGTCATATCACGGAAATCATGTTGCAGGCATAATCGGTGCAAGTCAGGACAACGGAAAGGGACTTTCCGGAATTGTCCGTGACGGTAAGCTTATCTGCATCGACTGGCAGGCAAATGAGGATCAGGGTCAAAAATGGAACAACAACGCAAGAATAATGACAGGCTTTGTCAATGCGGTTCGCGCAGGCGCAAAGGTCGTGAATTTCTCGCTTGGCAGTTCGGGAACAATTGATAACGGAATTGAC
>DNGF01000216.1:0-2092 GCA_003486665.1 Oscillospiraceae bacterium | reverse complement strand
TTGTCAAAGACACAACCGCGCGTTTCAGCTCATATTATGTTGCAAAAATGCTTCAGCGCGGCTATGACTTTATCTGCTGCCAGTCGGCAGGAAACGGTGTTTATAAGGATGATAAATTTGCCTACGCGGTTGATGCAAGCAACAACGGAACCTTCTGCCCGATAACCGTTAACAATGCAGTAAGGACAGTCAAGGGTGTTACCCCGCAGGATATAGTTGACAGAATAATTGTTGTTGCGGCGGCAAAATTCAACGGCTACAACACATACGAACAGGCAAGATTTTCAAACGGCGGAAGTCAGGTTTCGATTTGCGCTCCCGGATACAGTATTTACAGCACATTCTACAACGGTGCGGACAGCCAATCCAACCACTGTGCTTACAGATACCTTAACGGTACTTCAATGGCGGCGCCGATCGTTGCAGGTATTGCGTCACTTGTCTGGAGCGTCAATCCGTCCTTTACGGGCGCACAGGTAAAGCATTTTGTCTGTGACGAGGAAAACACCAAGTACGAGGTTGCTGACAGCTCCGACAAGCTTCATCTGCCCACAGGAACCATGCGAATGGTAAATGCTCAGCTTGCAGTTGAAGCTGCGATCAAGGAAACGGAAAATTACGGCACGGTTACGGGTCATCTTGAGTGGGCAAAAATCACACCGAATAAGTATATTGACTTTACGGTTACGAACAAAAACACAGATACGGTCTACAGACTCATGACCGATGCTACGGGTAATTTCAGTGCAAAGCTTCCCGCGGGTGAATATATTCTTAAGCTTGAGGGCAAGAAGAAAACTTTCACCTTATCAGAGAACGAAAGCATTGATATCGGATCTGTTCGTTCGGTAATTGCAACCGTTGATTTTGACGCAGTAAGGGATAAAATGAAAGACAATATGCAGGAATTCTTATCAAAGATTAATATTTACTGATAAAAGGCAGTGACGTTTTTCGGATTCGTCACTGCCCTTTTTTGATTATGTATATTCTATACGACAATTCAAGTCATAAAAAACGACCGCCGCAAAAGCGACGGTCAAATTTTTTATATAATTACTTCTCAAGATTTGCCTTGAGGTTGTTAAGCTGATCTCTAAGCTCCTGCGGAAGCTTATCGCCAAACTTCTTGTAATGCTCTTCAATCTCAGCAGCTTCCTTGGTCCATGTATCCTTATCAACATCAAGAATTGACTTGAGTGTATCAATATCCATGTCAAGGTCTGTAAGGTCGATGTCTTCCGGCTTCGGAACATAACCGATAGCTGTTTCTGTTGCATCTGCCTTGCCTTCGCAGCGGTCGATAATCCAGTTAAGAACACGCATATTATCGCCGAATCCCGGCCAAATGAAGTTGCCCTCATCATCGGTACGGAACCAGTTAACATTGAAGATCTTCGGAGCCTTGTCGCCGAGCTTCTTGCCCATATCAAGCCAGTGCTGGAAGTAGTCAGCCATATGATAACCGCAGAACGGGAGCATAGCCATCGGGTCACGGCGAACAACGCCTACAGCGCCTGCTGCAGCAGCTGTTGTTTCAGAAGCCATTGCAGAACCGATGAACACACCGTTCTCCCAGCTCTTTGACTGGTAAACCAGCGGAGCGCACTTTGCACGGCGTCCGCCGAAGATGATTGCTGAAATCGGCACACCCTCGCCCTTGTCAAACTCAGGAGAAATGCACGGACAGTTGATAGCCGGAGCAGTAAATCTTGAGTTCGGATGAGCTGCATATGTGCTCTTATCAGCCTTGTTGAACTTGGAAGCATCCCACTTGTTACCCTTCCAGTCAATTGCATTTGTCGGAAGATCCTTATTAAGACCCTCCCACCAAACTGTGTTATCATCAAGGTTGAGTGCAACGTTTGTGAAGATTGTGTTCTTCTTTGTTGACTCAAGTGCGTTGAAGTTTGACTTTGCATTCGTTCCCGGAGCAACGCCAAAGAAGCCGTTTTCGGGGTTAATAGCGTAAAGTCTGCCGTCTGCACCGATTCTCATCCAGGAAATATCGTCGCCGACTGTCCAAATCTTGTAGCCCTTATCAAGAAGATACTTCGGGGGAATAAGCATAGCAAGGTTTGTCTTACCGCAA
>DNGF01000102.1:738-4136 GCA_003486665.1 Oscillospiraceae bacterium | reverse complement strand
ACTGCGCTTCGGAAGCCGCAAGAAAAATCAAAGGCAAAAATGCTTTGCTTATACGCGGTTCGGGCGCAATTATAACAGGCAAAACAGTCGGAGATCTTGACGCGGTCGAGCTTGTCATGAGCAAAGAGTGCAAGACCCAGATCGGCTCCCTCTTCCTCGGAAGCGGCGAACCTCTCAGCTATGCCGACCGTACTGTTCAGAGAGTGATTTATGTAAATAAGTATTCAAAAAAAGCAACCGAATAAAACAATAAAGGCTGTAAATCGCATTGCATATGCTTTGAGATTTACAGCCTTTTAGCTTTGATTTTCCGTATATCAGCACTATAATTTTTAAACGGGACTGCCGTATTTGACGACAGCCCCGTTCTTGATTATTTTATATTTTTATTAATACATTCCGCCGCCCTGGCCTGCCATTGCGGCAGCTGCAGCAGCGTCAGCCTGCGGATCGGGCTTGTCGGCAACGAGTGACTCTGTTGTGAGTACCATTGCAGCAACGCTCGATGCGTTCTGAATAGCCGAACGTGTAACCTTTGTCGGGTCAAGGATACCTGCCTCGAACATATCAACGAACTCGCCTGTTGCGAAGTTGTAGCCGTAGCCCGTCTTGCCGCTCGAAACGATATCGTTTACGATAACCGAGCCCTCAAGACCAGCGTTTGCGGCAATCTGACGTGCCGGAGCTTCAAGAGCCTTGAGAACAATCTTGATACCCGTCTTTTCGTCTGCGTCCTCTGTTGAATCAAGGAGAGCCTTAACAGCGGGGATAGCATTAAGAAGTGCAACGCCGCCGCCTGCAACCGTACCCTCTTCAACAGCTGCCTTTGTAGCCGAAAGAGCGTCCTCAATACGGAGCTTCTTATCCTTCATCTCTGTTTCTGTTGCCGCACCTACGCGGATAACAGCGACACCGCCGGAAAGCTTTGCAAGTCTTTCCTGGAGCTTTTCACGGTCGAAATCGGATGTTGTATTCTCAAGCTGTGACTTGATCTGAGCAACTCTGCCCTTGATCTCGTCCTTATCGCCGACGCCGTCAACGATGATGGTGTTCTCCTTGGAGATCTTAACCTGACGAGCCTGACCGAGCTGAGCGATTGTTGCGTCCGCAAGCTCAAGTCCGAGGTCTGATGTGATAACCTCGCCGCCTGTGAGGATAGCGATATCACGAAATATTTCCTTACGTCTGTCACCGAAGCCCGGAGCCTTAACTGCAACACAGGTGAATGTGCCGCGAAGTTTGTTAACAAGGATTGTTGAAAGAGCCTCACCCTCAACATCCTCAGCGATGATAACAAGCTTCTTGCCTCCCTTGAGTACCTGCTCAAGAAGCGGAAGAATTTCCTGAATATTTGAAATCTTCTTATCTGTGATAAGAATAAGTGCGTCGTCGATAACGGCTTCCATCTTATCCGTATCTGTTACCATGTAGGGAGAAATGTAACCGCGGTCGAACTGCATACCTTCAACAATGTCGGAATCCGTAACAGCCGTCTTTGACTCCTCAACGGTGATAACGCCGTCTGCCGTAACCTTTTCCATAGCCTCGGCAATGATCTTACCGATTTCCTCGTCTGCGGCAGAAACCGTAGCAACACGGGCAATGTCATTTGAAGATGTAACAGGCTTTGAATTTGCCTTAACAGCCTCAACAGCTGCGTCAACGCCCATCTTGATACCCTTCTTAACTACCATCGGGTTTGCACCTGCGGCAACGTTCTTCATGCCCTCACGGACAAAAGCCTGTGCAAGAAGAGTAGCAGTTGTTGTACCGTCACCTGCAACATCGTTTGTCTTGGTTGCAACTTCCTTAACGAGCTGTGCGCCCATGTTCTCAAACGGATCCTCAAGCTCAACGTCCTTAGCGATCGTTACGCCGTCGTTTGTGATCAACGGAGAACCGTATTTCTTGTCAAGGACAACGTTTCTGCCTTTGGGACCGAGTGTGATTTTAACTGTATCGGCAAGCTTATCAATACCTGCCTGGAGAGCCTTGCGGGCTTCTTCTCCGTAAATAATCTGTTTAGCCATGATAAATTCCTCCTGTTATTCTACTATTGCAAGAATATCGCTCTGACGAACGATGATATACTCTTCTTTATCGAGCTTAACCTCTGTGCCTGCATATTTGCCGGTGATTACCTTATCGCCGACCTTAACATACATTTCAACTTCCTTACCGTCAACAAGTCCTCCGGGACCTACAGCAAGAACCTCTGCGATCTGCGGCTTCTCCTTAGCGGAAGAAGCAAGAATAATTCCACTCTGTGTTTTTTCTTCAGCCTCTGTCATCTTAACAACAACACGGTCTGCAAGCGGTTTGATTTTCATTGTGAAAGCCTCCTATAAAAACTAAATATTTGTCGTTTTAGCACTCTCGTTCCCTGAGTGCTAAATATATTATAGCCCGTTTACCGTAAAAATCAAGTGTTTTTGAAAAAATTAACAATTTGATAATATTTTCTGCAATAAGTAGCTTAAAAGGTCTTTACCGATGTGAAATATGGTGTTAAAATACCATTGTAAAAGGCAGGTGTTGATATGGAAATCGGAGTTTCATCCTCATGCTTCTATCCGGAGTTGATTGAAAAGTCGCTGAAGGCTGTCGGAGAGTCGGGTGCAAAAACCGGAGAAATATTCTTTAATTCCGTCTGCGAGCTTGACGGCGAATTTTTAAAGGAGCTTTGCAGAATTCGAGAATACTATAATATACGGATCCGTTCAATCCATCCGTTTACATCGGGTTTTGAACCGTTTATGTTTTTTACAAACTACGAGCGGCGCACGAACGACAGCATTGATTTTTATAAGCGATATTTTGCCGCGGCAAACGCACTCAGTGCCGAGCTTGTCGTTCTGCACGGCGGAAAAAGCCGAAAAAGATACTCACCTGAATTATATGCCGAGAACTACCTTAAATTGCACAACGCAGCAAGAAAAGAGGGAGTTTTCATCGCACACGAGAATGTAAACAACTGTCTTTGCTCCGATCCGCATTACATGAAAAAGGTTGCCGACCTCATCGGCAATGATTTCAAAGCGGTACTGGACATCAAGCAATGCCGCAGAACAGGGCAAAGTGAATTTGAATTTATTGAACTGCTCGGCGGCAAAATAGCTCAGGTTCACCTCAGCGACGGAACCGCAGAACATGACTGCCTTGCCCCCGGTGCGGGCGAATACGATTTTGAAAAGCTCTTTAAAGCTCTGAAAGCTCACGGCTATGACAACACCGCCGTTATTGAGCTTTACCGTGACAATTTCAAGGATGAAAACGACATTAAGGCATCGCTTGAATATTTGCAAAATATAATTGGTAACAATGCGTAAGTGCATTTTACGCAGGGATAAAAACGCAACGTGCTTTCTGCACCAGAGCCGGTAGGTAGCCCGGCCGTC
>DNGF01000102.1:0-697 GCA_003486665.1 Oscillospiraceae bacterium | reverse complement strand
CCCCTCCGGGTCGTCCGTTCCCTGAAATATATTTTTGGAGGGCTTCGTATGGACACGATGACAAGGCTGACGGTATTTTTTGACGACCCGTTTTGGGTTGGGGTGTTTGAACGAACAGAAAACGGGCGGCTGTCCGTTTGCAAGGTCACCTTCGGCGCAGAGCCGAAAGACATTGAGGTTTTGAATTACATTCGAAAAAATTATTGCAGGCTGAAATTCAGTCCGTCTGTTGAAACGGCTGTTAAAAAAGACTCGACGAATCCGAAGCGCAAGCAGCGGGAAGCAAAGAAGCTGACGGCTCAAAGCAGAATCGGAACGAAAAGTCAGCAGGCTTTACAGCTTCAGCGAGAGGAAAACAAGCTTAAACGCAAAACTCTCGGCAAGCAACAGCGTGACGCCGATAAAGAACGGCGGTTTGAGCTGAGGCAACAGAAACGAAAAGAAAAACACAGAGGTCACTGATCTCTGTGTTTTTTCGTTCTGTTATTCAAAAGTTTCTATTCAATTTCCTTGAGCGTTTCCGCCATGTTGATTCTGTCTATCTTAAACTTGATAGGCAGTGATGAGATAAACGATATCAACATAATAATTGCAATTGTAACAAGGTAACTCCACCACGAAATCGAACTGCTGTAAACAATGTTATCTACCGAAATGAAGCCTACCAAAACCTTGTGAAGGAATATGCCGGCAATCA
>DNGF01000064.1:833-4165 GCA_003486665.1 Oscillospiraceae bacterium | reverse complement strand
TTGGATTATGAGTAAAAAAATTATATCAATTCTTTTTGCAATTATTCTCTGCTTTTGCATGACTATGCCTGCTTTCGCGGTTGACGTGACTGCGCCGACAAGCGAAGCAGAAGAAATAATAGCTGAACCCGGCTTCGCTGAAACGTGCTACCGTTTACAGGATCTCGCAAAGGTTTTTGACAAATTAGAGCGTGAGGAGCTTAACGAGAAGCTTGATGAAATCAGCCATAAGAACAAGCTTGACATCACAGTTTGCTTTACGAACAGCCTTGAGGGAAAAACAATTGCCGACTGCGCCGAAGAACTGTATGAAAATTATGAGTTCGGCTACGGCGAAAATAAGGACGGAGTCATGCTCCTTATAAGCTTTGAGAAAAATGAATGGTACATCGCAACAAGAGGCTATGCAGTCAAGGCAATTACCGATGCCGGTATTCAATACATCGGCGAGAAAATCAAAACCAACCTTGCTGACGGCTATTACTATGATGTTGTAGACACATATATAACCATTTGCGACCAATTCATCACCGATGCAAGGAACGGTAACCCTTACGGCGGCTCAACCGAAAAGACCGACGCCGATGAAGAAAAGTCCCTATTACCTCCGCCGATGTGGATACTCATTTCAATAGGTGCGGGACTTGTTGTTGCGCTTATCGTTGTCGGCAGTATGAAGAAAAAGCTTAAGACGGTCAATATGCAAGCTGAAGCAAACAGCTATCTTCGAAACGGTAGTCTCAGCATAACCGAAAGCAACGACATTTTCCTTTACAGCAATGTAACAAGATCTCCCAAATCCAAAAATGACAACAACAGCAGTACGCATGAATCGTCGTCCGGCAACACCTACGGCGGTGGCGGCGGCAAGTTCTGATCGGAGGATTAAGATGGGTATATTTGATAAATTGAACAAGGTTGCCGCGCAGGTACAGTCCGTATCTGTGCCGAGCTTCGGCACAAAAAAGGAAACATTCACCTTTACATCCTTGCCGGAAAGTCTTGCGGAAATGCAGGCTCTTCCCGAAGCAAGGCTTGATGATCCGTTTAAGACCGCGGCACTGACAGTCTGTGCTTTGTGCGCGTATGCGGCAGATAAAAGCATCGGAACCGAGATGCTCAACTGGCTCAGAGGTCCGCGTCCGCTCAACGGAATGGATATTTCTTTCCTTAATGACCGTTTCCGCGGAAACAAAACTTACATTCCATTCTCTTATTTTGCCGGAGCAACTCCTGAGAATGATTATACACCGGCTCAGCCGTTCACGATAACAATTGAAAGCAATCATGTTTCCGCGGCTGAACAGGGATATATGAAATTATTTATACCGTGCGGCGGTGCAGACAGTCCAAGACCGATTAAGCTAAGAATGAAAGGCGATGGAACCTGGCTTCTTTGGGAACAGTATCTTTTGACAGATATCCGTCCCCCCAAGTCCTCCGACCCGTGGGCATAAAGCTATGAGTGCATCGGAATCAAACCATATCAAAATATTTGAAGCGATACGGGACGATGATTTTGAAACAGTAAAAAATATCATCACCGAAGACCCGACCGTCGTAAACGCAATAGCACCAAAAAGGCCGCTTGACACACGCGGAATGTCGCCTTTGCAGGTATCGCTATGCACGGGACGCCACAAAAAAATTGCATGGCTGCTTTTGGAAAACGGTGCAAATGTCAATTACTTTCCCGATAAGAAATGGGCTGAGGAAGCACGACCTGTTCTCTTTGACGGCGTGAATGCCGCAATATGGAATGCTCGCAGATATGCGTGGGACGGAAAAAGCACCGAGCCATTGATTCTTGAATGGAAGCACACAAAGGAAGAAGCGGACAATGCGTTCGCATTCCTTAAGCGAATGCTGGAGCTTGGCGCGGACGTTTCTCAGACAGATTATTACGGCAGAAACTGTTTAATGGAGGCAGTATCGGAAGCAAACAACCTCTGTCCCGTCAAGAATTACGACACAGGCGGATATTATCCGGGCAGACCGATTACGCCCGAAATGTGCGAGGATATGTGTCGCATTTTCAAGCTGCTGATTGACGCAGGTGCAGACAAAAACAACGTTTCGTCTTACTCAAAGAAAAGTATTCGCGAGCATTATGAAAACGAGTCCGTCTGGCAAATCTGCGGCAGGTTATGGGAATAAAATTGTAATATCACAACAACACCCCTCGATAGTTTTGATTGTCGAGGGGTGTTGTAAGGTAAAAATCGGCAGAAAATGACCACATAAAAAATTTCAGATGTATCAAGCAAACACTTTAAGCCGTCCGCACGTTCTCTTTCTTTGGCAAGTGCCTGCTGAATCTGCGACATCTCTTCGCCGGTACCGTTATTCTCTGAGTTTGCCGCCTCCTCCGCTGCCGCCTTGGAAAGAATTTCCTTCGCTTTGACCCTGTCTGTGATGCCGAGTTCTTTAAGAACCTTGGCAACAGCCTTTTCGCTGTTTTTCTTGGAGATACCGTTCATCTCCTCTTCGGAATACTTCTTCTCCGGCTCTGTATTTGCTGCACCTGTTTCGGTACCCTGCTGTACATTGCCGTTTTCTGTATTCTCTGTGTTGTTGACTTCTTCAGCCATATGCTCTCCTTTTTTACGGATAAGGACATCCGCACCCCGTTATTTCAGATACGGGCAAACTGTATTTTTGATATAAAAACAGCGTCACCATTACGGCAACACTGAAATTATAGGCATGAAAAAAGCACCTTGATTTCTCAGGGTGCTTATCAGGTATTCAGTTTAAATTAAATTACATTATAAACTCTGTTTCTTTATTCAAAAAAGAATCGTTGCTGTTTATAACAATGCAATTTTTCATATCATACGAAGGAACAATTTCATAAATTCTGCCCTCGATTTTTATCCTCTTATATGGAGATGTCGGCAATTCTTTAAACTGTAAAATGGTATAATTTTTTATTTTCATTTCACTATATGGTTTATAAATCATTGTCGTCCCTCCATTTCTTTAAGGCTTTTTGATATTCTGAAAGCTGTCTTTTGGTTTCCTCAATCTCTATCCTCGGAACCTTATACTTTCTTTCGTTGTCTATTATAAATTGCTTTGCTTCAATTTCATTCAAATACGTACGAAGTGGCTCTGGCTTGTCATTGTTGATGCCTTTCTTGTTTTGCATAAAATGATAGCTTTCTTCCAACACATCACAAACACGCACATTTTTTCTAAAAAGTATCGTATCTCCTAAAGTAGCTGCCTGTGCATTAACTGAATCTAAATGCTTTTCTATCTCATCAGTTCCTCTTAAAACGGTTGCTCCGTTTTTCTTCGCTTCAATGGTTAATTCGTCAAAACGCTTT
>DNGF01000064.1:0-802 GCA_003486665.1 Oscillospiraceae bacterium | reverse complement strand
GTGTTCAGACTTTTTACGATAGACCTCTGTGTAATTTATTATACCACTATTTTCGGAATTTGCAATACCTAATTGAGCTTTTCTGCGCTCCCACTCATTGAGCCTTGCCCGATATTTCGCAATGTTGGCAGGATCAAGGCTTCCGATCGTCAGCCGCTTGTATTTTTGGATCATGTTTTCAATATGCGCCCTGTTAAGCTCCTCCGTGCCGTATTCGTTCAGCCTGTTATCTTCCGTTTCATAGTGGACGATATCCTCAAGCTCAGGGTAATACGTTCCGAGGCCGTGACGGCAGCGAGGGTGAAATAAGCCCTCTGCCATAGCCTGAGAGAGCAGCATATAATCTCCGTCGTCAGGCGTTCCGCCCGAATAAACATCATCAATCAGCACTTTGTTCTCAAACGGCTTACAGAGCTTACAAGACGTCGCATGATGAGATATAATAACAAGCGTTTCGCCGAGGTACTTCCGAAATTCGCCCTCACCTGCCATATATGCACGCTGATTTACCGTCCTGATCGCCATTGACGTGTAGTCGGCAATATTGACCCTGCGCCCGTCCTTGTACTCAATGCAGTTAATGCCACGGCTGAGAAAGTCCTTGACTGCCGCATCGTATGCTTGCTTCTCGGTGTAAACGCCGTTTGTGACGTACATACTGTATTTAAAAATCGTACTTCGGTATGTATCGTTCATCATTCGCAATACGGCTTTATCCGCCCTCGAAAAGTCCGATTGAACCGATTAAGTATATCTACACTCAATAGGGGAAATGTCACGGAGTGACAAAAGGGTGACTGCG
>DNGF01000108.1:3127-4387 GCA_003486665.1 Oscillospiraceae bacterium | reverse complement strand
GATGCAGAAAATCCTCTCTTATTGAACGGGCGGTTTCCATTTTAAGTCTGTCTCCCGGAGAAAGTGCATCCATGCCGACAAGCTTTACAATTTCTTCAATAAAAGCAACACCTGCTTTTCCTATATAACCCTCTTCATTAAGGCCGGCACCGCATCTTTCCATTACGGAAACTTCACTGAATTCGCCTTTTTCCTGAACATCACACAAGGCAATATCAAGAGTTCCTCCGCCGTAATCAATTATCAAAACCTTACCCTTAAATGAATAATGATTTTCTTTCTTAAAATTATTAACAAAGTATGCACAGGCTGCAGCAGGTTCACTGACCAGTTCAACCTTGTTAACATAAGGAAGAGAGGACACAATATTCTCTAACTTTGTTCTGCAATCAATTGTTGAAACTTTTTTAAACCATATTTCGGGAACACCTATTACAACTTTATCAAGATTTCCGTCAATTTGATATGTTTCCATATATTTTTTTAAAATATCATCAATGAATTCCTTGATAATTCGTTCCGGTGTATACTCATGTGTATATCCGCGGGCTTTTAAGACATTCTCATCCGTTTCTGCAAGCATCATCTTAAATCCCTTGTAAAGAGTTGAGCCTTTTCTGCCTGTTGATTCCCTCGCGAGCGATCCGAACTCCAAAGAATCGTCATTTTTTTTCAAAACAAGCGAATCTTGGCATGGTGAATGTGTACCCTCACTGGGAAGACAAGCTTCAAGTTCACATTCAATTACTTTTCCGTTTTCATCTCTATTTAACCGTTTAATTCTGGAAATCACAGAATACGTTGTTCCGAAATCGAGTCCAATATTATTTGCCATTTTGCTCCTCCTTTATAATCCGATACGATTTTTTACGGCTGCTATACGTCCGTTAACAATTTTATCTCCTGCGGCAATGGAATTTGAAATAAATCTGTCATTGTCATTTTCGGGAATTCGGCTTGTGCCATTAGCTTTCCCTGAAGACAGTCCATCATTTTGAAATACAGCAAGAATACCTTCTCTTGTTATTTCGCAAATGGTCACGTCACCATCCTCTTCTGTCTGAAAAACATTAAAATCAAATTTGGTTTCTCCGTATTCCGAACATCCGTTGCGTTTTCTTCCGACAATTTCACGATCAGGCATTATGACAAACGCTGCATTAAGCCCTGCGCCGTTTTCATACTGCAAGGTATAAGAACGTCTTTCATCATCATAGGCAAAACCCGACTCAACAAGACTCCATGTGTCCTCTGAAAGCT
>DNGF01000108.1:0-3119 GCA_003486665.1 Oscillospiraceae bacterium | reverse complement strand
ACGATGAATTCTCTGAGCCAATGTTATAACACCGATATATTCTGTATATTGATCATGTGCAAACGAAACACTCTCACCAAGACTGTTGTCCAAAGCCGTCAAATCATCGAGAACGGTTCTCATGGAATCAATATCCATGTCAGGGATAAATCGTTCAAGAGCTTCTTCCTTAACACGGTTGAACCGTTCAACCACATCATCAAAAACTCCGTTTGACCAAAACGAAACTCTGCCGTCGAATTCAACTTCATTATCTCCGTTCATTATAATCACGCGGTTATTTTCAGAAACACTCAAATTACAAATACGTTCTTCAATTGTATTGCTTTGACTATTAATCCGATCTCTGAGCTGTGAAAACTCTTCGTTGAGAAGAACAAGTCTTGAATACAATGCGGCGCAACCCGGAAGATTTGTTTGTACTACACCGATTGTTGCGGCATAGTCTTCATTACTGCAATCTGTTTCGGCTGCTGCAAGCTGCTCGGTATAATTTTCAAATTCTCCGGGAGTAAGCTTTTCGGGATTAAGATCAGCAATTTGATCTATAATTGACCGCATCTGCTCAATGTATTTCCGGGCACGGCTTCTTTGATTTCTTATTCCTGACAAGATATTGTCGATGGCATTACTGAACTGAGTTGAAAGAGCGTCTAATCTTTCGCCTACCCTGTCTACATTCTCATTTACCGCAGAAACATCTCTGCGTACAGAATCAATCTGCGCTCTGAATCGTGCATTTTGACGTCCGAATTCAAGACGAACACTTTCATCGAGAGCATCAATTTCGTTTATTAAACGTTCTCTTTCAGCCGAAAATCTGCTATCTATCTCTGCATTAAGACGGTTTCTGCTGTTCTCAAGATCATTTTCAACATAAGCCCGAAGCCGCCTTGCATCTGCCGCCTTACGATCCGCAGAGTTTCTTAGCTGTGCGGATTCTTGATCACGGCGTTTGGCAGAATTGTACTTATTATTTTCTATCCAGCGCGTTCCTTCATCAGCCATAAATACACCTCAAAAATTATGTGTCAAGTCCAATTATTTCGCGTGCTTCACCGACTGCATTCTGAATAAATGTTTCAGGATCGGGGTTAAGATGGCAGTCGTCACGCTGGACTCTCGAATCAATTGTAAGTCCCTCGTCTTCAAGAGAAGCATGAATTCCATCCTTTGTAAGAGCGGCAAGCTCTTCATTCTCAGAAAAAACCTCCATCATTATTTCGGGAGATTCGGGAGATGTGGGGGCAATAACAACCGAAACTGTATTTCCTGTTGCATCCGTATAGGTCATTGTATACGGCTCTCTCTCATCATCTGAAACAAAACCCGATGATTCAAGATTCCAGTTTGTGTTGCTCAGACCATTATGAAGTCTGTATGCCGCATCCTCCGCCACCAAAGCAGAAACTCTGTTACGGCGAGCATCCGCATCGCAAACAGTAAGATTATCATTCAATATATCAAGATTTGCAGCAATCCTGTCAAGCTGTTCCAAGGTAGGCTTACTTCCGAGAAGCTCCTGCAAATTATTGAAATCAGCCACAATTGAATCAAATGAGCCGCGCGACCAGAAAGATATATCATAGTCAAATTCCTGCATCTCGCCGTCAATCTCCGCAGTAAGAACCCCATCGGGAGATGCCAATTCGTCAATTCTACGCTGTAATCTGATTACATTGTCCATGACGGTTCTTTCACGGGCATTATACTGTTCGTTGATAAGCTGAAGACGTGCTAAAAGCCTTATTGCCTGCGATATGCTGTTCTGAGAAACAATTAACGCCGCCTGGCTGTCCCCGGAATTAAGATTAACGCGAATGCTTTCGCGCAATGAAGTCAAGCTTGCATATTCATCAGGCAAAAAGCGCTGAGGGTCAAGAGGATCAATAAGATTTATCAAGCTATCAAGCTCATTTAATTTCGACTCCGCGCGAAGGCTTGAAGACTGCTCACCGCTATGAAGCTCATGAAAAATATCGCTATATGTATTTGCAAGCGTATCAATTCTTGCGTTAAAATCAGACAAACGTGAAGCGGCGTTTGCAATTTCAGCGTGCATTCCCTGTATTTCAGTGCCAAAACTATCGGACTGTGTGCGAAGCTGTGTGTTAATTCTGCCGCGGACAGCCCCTGCGGCTTCATTAAACATATTCGTAAGCTCCGCAACAGAACGATCGATCAGAACATGATTTTCACGGTAAAGTGTTTCCGCCTCTCTGCGCCTCTGCTCAACAATTCTCATAATTCTTGCAGCTTCTTCTTCTTTTCCGATAACATATGCCTCGGTTGAAGCAATACGCTGATTCATTTCATTCCATTCCTTGACTGAAACAAGAGTGTGGTTACTGCTCATAAAAAGTTCCTCCTATACTTATTTGAACTACTGTTCATAGAGTATAACGCACAAAAAATCAATTTATCAAATATTATTTCAAAAAATTTTCCCAAAAATATGAAATCGGGCGCATATTATTAATTTCTTCTGTTAATTCAGCGCCTTTGTGTGTTTTGGAACCTAAAAATACTCCAATAACGCAGCCGTCTTTACGAGCAATAATCGGAGAACCTGAATTTCCGCATTTTCCTTCACCGTTGATAAAAAACCGACTGTTACCGTTTTCATCTCTTTGAAGATTCGATGACGCAACATAACCTTGAAACAACGTTATATCCGCACTTGTTGCTTCTCCGAACGGATATCCGCTCAAAATAATCTTTTCTCCCTTTCTAATTTTTCGGTCTTCATCAGCAAGCTTTAAATACGGGAAGTTGCTTCCATCTAACATTATGAGTGCAATATCAAGAGTTTCATTGGTATTTATTACCTCACATTTGTGCCAGGAGTCCGATCCTCCCTGTCTGCCCAAAATGCGAAGACGTGCTTTAATTTCAGAAGTATCTTTGACAACATGATTACAGGTGATAGCATATCCTTCGGGTGAGATAAGAAATGCTGTTCCGTTGCCCTTGTCGGTGTCAACGTAAAGAATTGCCGGATCGTTCGCCTGCGTCAAGGCTTCGACATCCTTGATTGCTTCGGCAACGTAAGGTTCTTTCAACTTAGAAATCTCTGATCTGTTAATTTTTCTGTATTTTTTATGCTTAACTTTATTTCC
>DNGF01000076.1:25521-26073 GCA_003486665.1 Oscillospiraceae bacterium | reverse complement strand
ACCGAAGTTACCGTGACCGTCAACAAGAGTGTATCTCATTGAAAAGCTCTGTGCAAGGCGAACCATTGCGTCATAAACGGAAGCGTCACCGTGGGGATGATAGCGACCGAGAACTGAACCGACTGTATCGGCACACTTACGATAAGCCTTGTCAGGAGTCAGGTTGTTTTCATACATTGTATAAAGGATACGGCGGTGAACGGGCTTCAAGCCGTCACGCACGTCGGGCAATGCACGGGAAACAATAACCGACATTGAATAGTCAAGGAAAGCTTTTCTGACTTCCTTGTTGATATCTACATTATATATAGTGGTATTTTCCAGATTTTCCTTAAAGTTTTCGTCCGGATGATAACCGTCCTGCTTAGCCATGTCTGTTTCCCTCCTTTATACATCAAGATTCTGAACGTACTTGGCGTTCTTTTCTATGAAATCACGGCGAGGCTCAACCTTGTCACCCATAAGAATGGAGAAGGTTTCGTCAGCCTCCATTGCGTCCTCGAGAGTAACGCGGAGCATGATTCTTGTTTTCGGATCCATGGTTGTCTCCCA
>DNGF01000076.1:3233-25476 GCA_003486665.1 Oscillospiraceae bacterium | reverse complement strand
CATTTCACCGAGACCTTTGTATCGCTGAATGTCGCATCCGCCGCCCATTTCTTCGGTGAGTCTGTCACGCTCCTCATCGGAGAAGGCGTAAACGTGCTTCTTGCCCTTGCTGACCTTGAAAAGAGGCGGCTGGGCGAGATAAACGTGACCCGTATCAAGCAAAGGTCTCATATATCTAAAGAAGAATGTGAGCAAAAGCGTTCTGATATGAGCACCGTCGACATCGGCATCAGCCATGATAACGACCTTGTCATATCTGAGCTTGTTTATATCGAAATCTTCGCCTATACCCGTACCGAGAGCGGTAACTATCGGGATAAGCTTTTCGTTTGTGATAACCTTGTCAAGGCGTGACTTTTCAACATTGAGCATCTTTCCCCAAAGAGGAAGAATAGCCTGGAACTGTCTGTCACGGCCTTCCTTTGCCGAACCGCCTGCCGAATCACCCTCGACGATGTAAAGCTCGGTGCTGTCCGCACTCTTTTCTGTGCAGTCGGCGAGCTTGCCGGGAAGCGAGTTGCTTTCAAGCGCACCCTTGCGTCGTGCAAGGTCACGGGCTTTTCTCGCGGCTTCTCTTGCCCTTGAAGCATCGAGAGCCTTGGAAAAGATTGCTTTTGCGACTGACGGATTTTCCTCAAAATAGGTCATCAGCTTTTCATAAACAAGCGATGAAACAATACCCGTCATTTCCGTGTTACCGAGTTTGCCCTTGGTCTGACCCTCAAACTGAGCCTCGGTCAGCTTAACGCTGATAACTGCGGAAAGTCCCTCACGGACATCCTCGCCGGAGAGCTTCTTGTCGCTGTCCTTGAGTATGCCGTATTTTCTGCCGTAATCGTTGAAAACACGGGTCAGAGCGGTCTTAAAGCCTGTTTCGTGAGTACCGCCGTCGATGGTGTGAACATTATTTGCGAACGAAAGGATAATTTCGTTGTAGCTGTCGTTATATGCCATTGCAACCTCGGCGTATTTGTCGCCGACAGTCGTTGAAATATGGATCGGGGGAGTATGAAGCGGAGTAAGAGCGCGGCTTGTGTTGATGTACTCAACAAAGCTCGACAGACCGCCCTCATAGCAGTAAACCTTTTCAACAATATTTTCGGGATCTCTCGAATCCGTAAGCTTGATTGAAAGTCCTGCGTTAAGGAAAGCCGACTCGCGAAGACGTCTTTCAAGAACGTCAAAGTCGTACTCGGTCGTTTCGGTGAAAATCTCAGGATCGGGCTTAAAGCGGATAAGAGTACCCGTTGCATCGGTATCGCCGATCACTTTCATGTCGCACACAGCGTTGCCGCGTGAAAATTTCTGATAATGAACGGTTCCGTCACGGGAAACCTCGGCTTCCATCCACTCGGAAAGGGCGTTAACAACAGATGAACCAACGCCGTGCAGACCGCCGGAAACCTTATAACCGCTTCCGCCGAACTTACCGCCTGCGTGCAGAACGGTGAGAACAACGGTAAGGGTGGGAATTCCCATCTTCTCGTGCATTGCAACGGGGATACCGCGGCCGTTATCGCGGACGGAGATTATATTACCGGGGAGGATCTCAACCTCAATGTGGGTACAGAAGCCGGCAAGAGCCTCGTCGATGGAGTTATCGACAATCTCGTAAACAAGGTGATGCAAGCCTCTCGGACCTGTTGATCCGATATACATACCGGGTCTTTTACGAACGGCTTCAAGACCTTCAAGAACCTGAATCTGATCGGCACCGTATTCTTCGGTAACGACCGTGTCCATAGCATCGTCAAGCAACTCTTCGCCGCTTACTTCCGCCACGGCAATTATAGGTTCGTTCTTTTCTTCGTTTGCCACGGTTAATTACCTCCGTTCATCAGTGTGTTCATAAATGGCTTTTTCTGCTTCTTGGGCTTATAAAGGGGCGGATGCTCCAGCTTTGCCCTTACGGATGACTTCCTGAGAAGCTTGTTGGTTTCAATGACGGAAAGAGTCATATCGCCCATGTAGTCAACGCAGTTTGCAAGAAGCTGTTCGTCGTCGTAGAGCGAACCGAGGATGGTTACAACAATAACGCTCTGCGTCTGGTTTGTACCGTCGTTATAGATCTCGTTAAACATATTGAAGAGTTTCCTCATCTGGGTCGGGTCATTGCGCTGAATGGTTTCGCGAACCTTTGCGTTGCCGTAGTTGAGGAAGAAATCGTCGGCAAGAAATTCGCCGTACTTTGTAACGTTGGCTCGGTAAACCTCTTTAAGCTCCGGGTAGATTACAACAAATCTGCTGCCGAGTGTGTTAAGGTCATAATAAGCCGCACCGCTCTTGGCTTCTGCCTTTGAAACAGGCTGAGGCAGCTTCTTTGAACCCTTGTTCTTGCTGCCGTAAACCTCGATGATGCCGTCACAGAAATCATTTACAAGATATTTAATATCCTTGCTGTCGGCATTTTCGGGATTAAAGAGCGTCATTGTAACCTTCTTGTAATCATCGTCAACAGCTTCTGCCGCCTGTGATTGGGCGCAGAGCAGGGAAATTTTACCCTCAAGAAATTCAATCTTTGCAGAGCCTTTTTTGCCTGTGTAGGTGAGAGTTGTGCTGCCGTTCTTTACGGAAACGGGAACAGCTCCTTTTTCAGTTCCTTCGGGAATTACCACGCTGAAGCCGTGATCGCTCATCGTGCTTTCAATACCCTTCATTATCAAACCGAAAGCTTCATTAAGTTCCATGTCTTTTTCTCCTTAAAATAAGCATAGTTATACTACTTTACATAACAAGTAAGATTATATCATATAAATATATTTTTGTCACTATTTTTTTGCAAATTTGTATGGAGAAATATATTCAAAAGTCATTTTTTCTTGACTTGATTTGACTAATATGTTAACATAAACTATTGTGTATAGGTATGGTAACCGCCGACTGAATCTATGTATGATTTTTGGCGGTATTTCCCCGAAAAAATTAATATAATATTTACTTTTAGGATGTGACTTCCCAATGAAAAACGCACTTATACTTTTCGGCGGCGTTTCGAGCGAACATGATGTTTCTGTTGTTTCCGCACGCTCCGTAATTGAGAACACTCCGAGGGATAAGTATAATCTTATCCTTATCGGAATAACAAAGGACGGCCGCTGGCTCAAGTATGACGGCGATGTTGCAAAGCTCCCTGAGGACAAATGGCTTGAGGACGAAAAGGTTCTCACCAAGGCTGTCATTTCTCCCGACCGAGAGGATCACGGAATTATTGTTTTCCGCGAGGACGGAATTGAAAAAATACATATTGACGTTGTATTCCCCGTGCTTCACGGCAAGAACGGCGAGGACGGAACGATTCAGGGTTTCCTCCAGATTGCAGGAATTCCGTTTGTCGGCTGCGATATGCTTTCCTCAGCTTGCTGTATGGATAAGGCAATAACAAATACCCTTGCCGATGTTGCAGGCATTCCGCAGGCAAAATGGCTTGGATTTACGAAATATGAATACGATAAAGCTCCCGATGATTATAATAAAAAGGCTGAGGATTATCTCGGATTTCCGATTTTTGTCAAGCCGGCAAACGCGGGTTCATCTGTCGGTGTAACAAAGGCTGTTGACTTGGAGTCGCTCAAAAAGGCTATTGACAAGGCTTTTCTTGAGGACAGCAAGATCGTTCTTGAAGAGGGCGTTGACGGCATGGAGGTTGAGTGCGCGGTTCTCGGCAACGAGGAGCCGATAGCTTCAATCTGCGGCGAGATAGTTCCCTGCAATGATTTCTACGATTATGAAGCGAAGTATATCAACCCGTCAAGCGAGCTTCACATTCCGGCAAGACTGCCGCAGGAGAAGATCGACGAGGTCAGAGCGGCAGCCTGCAACGCATATAAAGCGCTCGGCTGCAGCGGACTTGCAAGAGTCGATTTCTTTGTAAGACACAGTGACGGCAAGGTTATGCTCAACGAGCCGAACACGATCCCCGGCTTTACTTCAATCTCGATGTACCCCAAGATGTTTGCCGCTTCGGGAATTCCCTACGGCGAGCTGATCGACCGACTTCTTTCTCTCGCAATGGAGAAGTGGGACAGATGAACTGCCTGATTACGATTCACGATATGCACCTGACGGACGGCAGACCCGAACGT
Organism: Oscillospiraceae bacterium; assembly: GCA_003486665.1. Taxonomy (GTDB): domain Bacteria; phylum Bacillota; class Clostridia; order Oscillospirales; family Acutalibacteraceae; genus CAG-488. The sequence goes on along the minus strand of DNGF01000076.1, from coordinate 21,394 downwards.
TCGGAGATGATAACAAATGCCGATATTGAGGGCAGTGCAGGCCATTATACCGTGAAATACAACGAACCGTCCGATGAGATGAAAGGCTGTAAAACCTGTATAAGCGTAACGGGCGGCTGTTGTGTCGAGATTACCCGTGAGGGTGCATACAACACGGTTATGAAGATTGAAAAGGGCAGACGGAATATCTGCTGCTATTCAACACCCGTGGGCAACTTCATGATGGGCATTTCGGGCTCAATGGTAGATTCCGAATTCAAGGCAGGCAGGCTCATAAAGCTTGAATTCGCCTATGAGCTTGACGCGGAGGGAACACTTCTGAGCAAAAACAGGATCCGCATAACGGCGGAGTGAAAATAAATTATAAGAAACAGCAAAGCTTCTCAGCCTCCCCTTATTGTAAGGGGAGGGGGACCGCTTGCGGTGGAAGGGATAAATTGTCTTTATCCCCTCCGTCGCTAATGCGACACCTCCCCTTGATTCAACCAAGGGGAGGCTGAGTAAAAAGTGCATGCCATTTAATAAGAGAAACCTTAAAATTCCTCAAACCGAAAGGAATGATATAAATGTCATATATAGTAAACAAGGTTCAGGACGACCTGAAGAAAATAATCGCCGACGCTTCGGCAAGGGCTGCCGAAAAGGGTACGCTTGCAGCCGTTCCGACAGGCGCTTTCAATGTTGAGATCCCTGCCGACAGGGCAAACGGTGATTTTTCAACCAATGCCGCAATGGCATGGGCGAGAGAGCTGAAAAACGCTCCGAGAAAGATTGCGGACGCAATTATTGCCGAAGCAGACCTTGACGGCACATATTTTGAACGCGTTGAGGTTGCGGGTCCCGGATTCATTAATTTCTATCTCAGCGACCGCTACTATGCCGATATTCTTAAGGATATCCGCGCAAAGGGTAAGGATTACGGCCGCTCGGATTACGGCAAGGGCAAAAAAATTAACGTTGAATTTGTTTCAGCTAATCCGACAGGCCCCATGCACATGGGCAATGCCCGCGGCGGCGCTCTCGGCGACTGTCTTGCAGCAGTACTCGACTGTGCCGGCTACGAGGTCAGCCGTGAATTTTACATCAATGACGCGGGCAACCAGATTGACAAGTTCGCGCTGTCGCTCGATATCAGATATCAGCAGATCTATAAGGGCGAGAACGCCGTTGAGCTTCCCGAAGACAGCTACCACGGCGAGGACATCAAGGTTCGCGCACAGGAGTTTGCCGACGTTTACGGCGATAAATATATAAATGCCGACGAAGCGGAGCGCCGAAAGGCTCTCGTTGATTTTGCATTGCCGAAGAACATTCAGGCGATGAAGGACAACCTTACAAAGTACAGAATTGAATATGATACATGGTTCCATGAAAGCGTTCTCCACAACGATGGCGAGCTTGCCGACACGATCGAGCTTATGAAAGAGAAAGGCTTGACCTACGAAAAGGACGGCGCACTCTGGTACAAGAACATTGAGGTTCAGACCGAACGCCTTAAAAAGCAGGGACTTTCTCAGGAAAACATCGACAAGCTTGAGCTTAAGGACGATGTTCTTATCCGTGCAAACGGAAATCCGACATATTTCGCCGCCGATATTGCTTATCATCGCAATAAGCTTTCGGTCAGAAATTTTGACACGGCTATTGACGTTTGGGGTGCAGACCACCACGGCCACGTTGCAAGAATGCAGGGCGCGCTTGATGCAATCGGCGTCGGAGGCGACAGACTGAACGTTATTCTCATGCAGCTTGTTCGCCTTACCCGTGACGGTGAGGTTGTCAGAATGTCCAAGAGAACAGGCAAGGCAATCACGCTTGTTGACCTTTTGGAAGATATTCCGATTGATGCGGTAAGATTCCTTTTCAACATGAGAGAACCCGGCTCGCAGATGGAATTTGACCTTGATCTTGCAGTTGAGCAGAGCTCACAGAACCCTGTTTATTACTGTCAGTACGCTCATGCAAGAATTTGCTCGATTATCAAAAAGCTCAAGGCGGAGGGCATTGAAGCGCGCGATTGCAGCGAGGAAGAGCTTGAAGCGCTTAAGGCTCCGGAAGAGCGTGAGCTTATCAGACATCTTGCGGGACTCACGAATGAAATTATTAATTCCGCAAAGCTTTATGATCCGGCGAAGATCACGCGTTATGTTGTAGATCTTGCAACTCTTTTCCATAAATTTTATAATGCGTGCCGCGTTCAGTGTGACGATGAGGCACTTATGCAGGCACGTTTGTATCTTTGCATATGCGTTAGGGATACAATCAAGAATATTCTTGAAATGCTTCGCATAACCGTTCCGGAGAGTATGTGATTATATTTGCAAATTTAGCTTGCGTTGCAGCAAAGTCCGCAGAACTCCATAGTGCGGTGCGGGTATCAAAAACATAAACAATAAAACATTTTGAGGCGGGAAATCATACGGAAAGGACTGCGGAATATGGAAATAAAAAACAATAAAATATTTTCGGCAATCAGCAGGGATTTTCTCGCCAAGCTGTTTTCATCATGGTTTTTCATGGGAGCAATTCTTTTCTTCTTCGGCTCCGGCGACGCGATTGACGCAAAGCTTTTTCAGTCGATAAACATATTTGTGGCAATTGCTTTGTTTCTTGTTTTTTTTGCCGCACAAACCGCAGTGCAGGTGTTCTTTAAAAGCGATAAAATCGCTCCGATATGCGTACTTGCTTCTGCGAGTCTGCTTGCGATAGAAGCGTCAATGAGAGTTTCGGAAAAGTTTGTGATTATCGGCTTTGCGGTTCTGATATTCCTTGCCGCAAGATATGCGTATCTTGCAAAGCTTCGGCTCGATATTGCGCCGAAGGTCAGCCTGATAACCGCGGCAGGCGTTGCCGTTATTTTTACGGTTTTTGTATGTGCGATTGTTGTTCTGCGCGTTCTTATATATACAACCCCGAACTTCGATTTCGGCATTTTCTGTAATATTTATTATAACCTCAAAGAGAGCTTTCAGCCGCTTTCGACCTGCGAGAGGGATACTCTGCTTTCGCATTTTGCAGTCCATTTCTCACCGATCCTTTATCTGCTTTTGCCGATATACTATGTTTTTCCGTCTGCCGTTACATTGCAGATTGCACAGGTCGTTTTGCTCATGAGCGGAGCGATTCCGCTTTGGCTTTTGATGAAAAAATATAATATAAACAGCACGGCGAAGCTGTTTGTGATAATTGCATATTGTGCTTATCCGGCAATCTGCTTCGGATGTATTTACGATTTCCATGAGAATTGCTTTATACTGCCGTTGCTTTTGTGGATGTTCCTTTTCTTTGAGCTGAACAAAAAAATTCCGATGTTTATTTTTGCTGTTCTTGTTCTTATGGTTAAGGAAGAGGCTTTCGCTTATGTTTTCATTTTTGCGTTCTATATTCTCATATCGAGAAAGGATTATAAAAAAGGAATTGCATTAATGGCGCTTTCGCTCGTCTATTTCGGCTTTGCGGTATTCTATATCTCGCGCTTCGGCGAGGGTATAATGTCTAACCGATTTGCGAATCTTAAGCTCCCCGAAGAGGGACTGCTCGGTGTTATCAAGACTGTTTTTAAGACGCCGATGCTCGTTTTTAATGAGCTTTTCAGAACCTCAAATTCGGACGGAGGCAAGGTCATATATTTCCTGCAGCTGTTTCTTCCCCTTGCGATGCTGCCCTTTGCCACAAAGAAGTTTTCAAGATTAATTCTTGTTTGTCCGTTGCTGATCAATTTCCTCTCGGATTACTACTACCAGTGTGATATCGGCAAGCAGTATTCATTCGGCATGACGGCGTTTCTGTTTTATGTTTCGGTTATAAACCTTACGGAGATTGAAAAGCACAAAGGCGTGTATATGTCATTTTCCGCGGCGCTGATGAGCGTTGTAATGATGCTTTCGCTGATGTATCCGAGAATCGTTAATTACTCTCTGAGCTACAGGGTGAACAGACAGTCATATGAACGTATCACACAGGTACTTGACGACATACCGGAGGACGCAAGCGTTACGGCGTCAACGTTCTTTGTGTCGAGATTGTCGCAGCGCAAAATTATTTATGAACAGTATTATCACGATGCAACGGATACGGACTATCTCGTTCTCGATCTCAGAGGAACGAATTCCGTCAAGGTGGCGGAGATTGAACAGCCGTATCTTGATGCCGGCTACAGAATGATTGTGAACGAAGCGGGACTTATAAGAGTTTACGTCAGAAATTAAGTCGATCCCGCACACCCAAATTGTGCGGGATATATCATAAAAAAGTGACTGTCACATTTAATCGGTGTTTATTAAATGTGACAGTCGTTTTGTTTTATAAAAAAATCACCCACGACTCATTGAGCTGTGGGCGTTTTTTGGTTTACTTTCTGAGCGGCTCCGTGTGCCAGATGTCGCGCGCATAATCATTGATTGCTCTGTCGCAGGCAAAGCGTCCTGCACCTGCAATGTTCATCAGTGACATTCTGTCCCAGGTTTTTCTGTCGGCAAAGAGCTTCTCCGCCTTAGCCTGAGCCGCCTTGTAGTCCGCAAAGTCGGCAAGAACCATGTACGGATCGTGATGTGTGATCGTTCCGCCGATTTCCGGGAATACCTTGCCGTTGATTCCGCCGTTGATAAAATCAACGACCTTACGGATATCTGCATTGTTCTGATAATAATTCATCGGATTGTAGCCGATTCTCTTAAGCTCGTTGACCTCAGGCGTACTCATACCGAAGATGATGATGTTGTCATCACCGACAGCCTCATGAATCTCAACGTTCGCACCGTCCATTGTGCCGAGAGTAATTGCGCCGTTGATCATGAGCTTCATATTGCCTGTGCCGCTCGCTTCCGTTCCGGAGAGAGAGATCTGTTCGCTGATATCAGCCGCAGGCATAAGATTTTCAGCCATTGTAACATTGTAATCCTCAAGATATACAACCTTAAGACGGCCTCTTACATCGGGGTCATTATTGATAAGCTCGCCGAGTGAGCAGATGAAGCTGATGATCTTCTTTGCCATAAAGTAGCCTGGAGCGGCTTTTGCGGCGAAAATATATGTGTGCGGAGTGAAATCTCCGTCGGGATTTTCCTTGATTGCAAGATATTTCGAAAGAATGTGGAAAGCGTTGAGATGCTGACGCTTGTACTCGTGAAGTCTTTTAACCTGAACGTCAAAGATTGATGTCGGATCAAGCTCAACTCCGTTTGATTTTTTAACAAGCTCGGCAAGTCTTTCCTTGTTGTGAAGCTTGATTTTTTCAAGTTTCTTGAGAACCTCGGCGTCGGTAGCGTAGGGCTTGAGCTTTTCAAGCTCATCGCCGTGATAGATAAATCCGCTGCCGATAAGCTCGGTGAGGAGCTTTGTAAGCTCCGGATTGGACTGGCAAAGCCAGCGGCGATGTGCAATGCCGTTTGTGACATTGGTAAATTTGTCGGGAGTGAGCGAGTAGAAATCCTTGAAAACGCTCTCCTTAAGAATCTCGGAGTGAAGCGCCGAAACGCCGTTTACACAGTGCGAACCCGCAACGGACATATTTGCCATTCTGATAACGCCGTTTGAAACGATTGCCATACGTTCCACTTTGTCTGCATCGCCGGTTGCATTCCAGACATAGCTGCGGAAGCGGTTGTCGATCTCCTTAGTGATCTCATAAATTCTCGGAAGAAGCCGCTTAAAGAGATCCTCCGGCCAGCATTCGAGAGCCTCAGCCATAACCGTGTGGTTCGTGTAAGCAACGGTATTTGTAACAATGTTCCATGCCTCGTCCCAGCCGTAGCCGCAGTCGTCGAGAAGAATTCGCATAAGCTCCGGAATAGCAAGGGTGGGATGAGTGTCGTTGATGTGGATTGCAATTCTGTCGGCAAGATTTTCAACTGTGCCGTAAATTCTCAGATGATTGTTGATAATGTCCTGAATTGAAGCGGAAACAAGGAAATATTGCTGACGAAGGCGCAGACTCTTTCCCTCCGGATGGTTGTCGGACGGATAAAGGACCTTGCTGATGACCTCTGCCATTGCGTTTTGCTCCATGGCACGCATATAGTCGCCCTGGTTGAACATATCCATGTCAAGTCCCGGTGCTTTTGCGCTCCAAAGGCGAAGTACGCTGATACCCTTGCCGTCCTTACCCGAAACATACATATCGTAGGGGATAGCCTTTACCTTGTTGCAGTCGCGCTGCTCAATGTGGTGATACTGATTGTCCCAGCTTTCATCAACCCATCCCTCAAAGAGAACGTCAACAGCCTCTTCCTCACGGGGAACAAGCCAAACATCTCCGCCGGGGAGCCAGAAATCGGGAAGCTCGGTCTGCCAGCCGTCAACAAGCTTCTGCTTGAAAATTCCGTATTCGTAAAGAATTGAATATCCCTTTGCAAAATAGCCCTGACTCGCAAGACCGTCAAGGTAACAGGCGGCAAGTCTGCCAAGTCCGCCGTTGCCCAAGCCCGCGTCGGGTTCGCAGTCGTAAAGCTTGTCAAGCTTTATTCCGAAATCCTTGAGCGCGGATTCCATTGTTTTTGTAAGATTAAGATTAAAAAGATTGTTTTTGAGCGAGCGGCCCATAAGAAATTCCATGCAAAGGTAATAAATCTTCTTTGAATCGGACTTTTTTGCCTCGTTATGGAACTCTTTCCTGCCCTGCATCATCATGTCGCGCAGAATAAGCGCAATTGCCTTGTAATAATGCTCATAGGTTGCTTCTTCGGGTGAAACGCCGTAAAAATGGGAAAGCTTATTAACGATAAGCTCCTTAGCTTCCTTTTTGGTAAGTTTATAATTCATAAAAAGCCTCCTGACTTAATTGCTCGGATTATGTAATCTCTGTTTTTATTTTATACTATTTTTAAGAAAAATACAACACCTTATTTCATTTTGCTTATACGAATTTTAACCCTTAAATTTATGCACTACAACGAAAAAATGCCACTAATTTACCAAAACAGCAAAATAAATATAAGATTTAACCAAATTATTAGGTCATGGTTAGAGTAAGGACGAAAAATCGTCTTTCCGTTAGAACAAATATTGTCAAAAAAATGCGAAAAAACTCTTTATTGAAAATGAAATTTATAGTATAATAACCTCATAATCTTAATATTTGCGAAGTTAGGCGCAATTATTCTGCGGAGGTATAGTTATGGGAAAAAATAAAGTCAGACTCACGATCGGCGGTTTGGATTATTATATCACGACCGATGAGGAGATTGCCTACATGAAAAATCTCGGTGAGGATCTGGACGATGAGATTACGGGTCTGATCCACAACCATCCGAGGCTTTCACAGGTTCAGGCGGCGGTTCTCAGCGCTCTTGACTATGCAGACCGACTTAAGCAGGCGGAAAAATCAAGCGAATTTCTTAAATCTCAGATTCAAATGTATATGGAGGATGCCGCAAAAGCAAAAACAGAGGCTGAAATGGCTCGACGTGAGGCGGAGCGCATGACCAGAGATCTCAGAAGTATTCGCCGCAGTCTTGAAGAAAAGGATATGTTATGATAAAAACGGAAATTCTTGCGCCTGCCGGTTCGCCCCAGGCGCTTATTGCCGCGGTAAGAAGCGGAGCAGACGCGGTTTACCTCGGTATTAAAAGTCTGAACGCACGCAGAAATGCGGAAAATTTTGACGCGGAACAGCTTAAGGAGGCGGTTTCGTATTGCCATAAGCATGGCGTAAAGGTACATCTTACGCTTAACACTCTTGTTTCGGACGGTGAGATTGAAAAAGCGCAGGAAGCGGTAAAGCTCGCGTGCGAATCGGGAGTTGACGCTATTATCGTGCAGGATATCGGACTGGCGGAGCTTATCCGCAGAACCGCGCCGGATATGCCGCTCCACGCTTCAACTCAGATGACGGTTCAGACCGCCGCGGGACTAAAAAGATTAAAAAAGCTCGGATTTACCCGTGCCGTTCTTCCACGCGAAATGTCAAAAGAGGAAATCAAAAGGCTTGGCGAAAACTCGCCTGTTGAGCTTGAATGCTTTGTGCATGGTGCATTGTGTATGTGTGTTTCCGGTCAGTGCCTTTTCAGCGCTGTTCTCGGCTCGCGAAGCGGTAACAGGGGCGCTTGCGCTCAGCCGTGCCGACTGCCTTTTAAGGCTGAAAACGGGACGGGACATGATCTCAGCTTAAAGGATCTGTCACTTGTTGACTATATCGGCGAAATGGCGGAGATGGGCGTTTGCTCATTTAAAATTGAGGGTCGAATGAAGCGACCGGAATATGTTGCCGCCGCGGTTAAAGCCTGCAGAAACAGCGTTGACGGAATTACGGATAATGCGCTCCGGGATGATCTGCGCTCTGTATTTTCCCGTTCGGGATTCACGGACGGTTATTACAGAAATAAGCTTGGTTACGATATGTTCGGAATTCGCAGTAAGGATGATGTTACTGCCGCTTCGGGCGTACTCAAAAAGCTCGAAAAACTCTACGAAAAGGAAAAGGCGGACACCGTTGTTGATTTCGCTTTTACTGCCGTAAAGGGTGAGCCGATATCGCTTGCCGCAAGAGCAGGAACAAAAAATGTTTTTGCCGAAGGTGAAGCACCTCAGCTTGCAATGAACAAGGCAACGACAGCCGATGCGGTCAAAAATCAGCTTTCAAAGGTCGGCGGAACAAGATTTGTCTGCGGCGATATTGACATTGAACTGGATGACGGACTGTTTATTCCTGTTTCTGAGCTTAACAAACTGCGCCGTGAGGTTATCGAGAAGCTTGATGAAAATAAGATTCAGGTTAAGAGCTTCAAACCGGAATATGTCAAGGTTCAACCACATACTCCGGGCAAAAAACGGCTTATATGCCGCTTTGCAGATATTGATAATATACCCGAAAACTGGGACTATATCGAACAGGTAATCGTGCCGCTCGGCGATGAGCAAAAGATTAAAAAATCGCTCAGAGTCAGCGTTGAAGTGCCGAGGGGAATCTTCTCGGATGATGAAAAAATTCTCGAAAAGCTGAAAAGTGCAAAGGAATTCGGCATCACCGAGGCATGGGCAGGCACGCTTGACGGAATTGTTCTTATTCAAAAGGCGGGATTAAAGCCCAATGCCTTTATCGGCTCAAACGTGTTTAATTCGCTTTCTGTTGCAGCACTTGAGAATATGGGTGTAAACAGAATTCTGCTTTCGCCCGAATTGACACTGGCACAGGCTCAGGCGATCGGCGGAAATGCGCCGAGGGGTGTTTTTGCTTACGGCAGACTACCTTTGATGCTGACAAGAAACTGTCCGCAGAAAAACGGAAAATCCTGTGTCGAATGTAAGCGCACGGGCAAGCTGACCGACCGCAGAGGAATTGAATTCCCGATCGACTGCCGCTCCGGCTGTAGCGAGATTCTCAACAGTGTTCCCGTATATATGGCAGACAGGCTCGGAGAGATAAGAAACATGGACTTTATGCTCCTTTATTTTACGGACGAGAGCAAGGAAAAAACAGCGTTCGTTATTCAGGACTATATCAAAGGTTCAAAAAAGCCGCACGGCGAATTCACAAGAGGACTCCTTTACAGGGGCGTCGAATAAAAATATTCAGATTAAAATACAAACAACAAAGCCGCAGGAATCGCCCTGCGGCATTATTGTTTTATGATTACAAATAGCTTAATACACGTCCATTGCGCTGTTCTTTTCGCCGCAATGAGGACAAATTGTTTCGCGGTTCTTCTCATCATGACGCATAACGGCAATAATTATAAAATAGATTATGCCGAAGCCGAACCATATAGTTGCAAGACCGATAACCCAGTCCATTGTTCTGAACATTTTTCCTCTCTGGAACTCGCCGACATAGCCGCATTTACGGCATTTCGGAACCTCGTGGTACTGCTTGTTCAGCTCATTGCTCGGCTGGTTAGATACGGCAACTCCGCAATGAATACAAACAGCGGCATTGTCCGCTATTTCCTGTCCGCAATTTTTACAATACATAGTTTTTTCTTATATTTTAGACACCATTATTTCAATGGTGATGATATTTTATCACTATAGCAATAATCTGTCAACACTATAACTGTAATTTTTTTTCGCAATAACGATTATTATAATATACGAGGTGATTAAATGGACATCGGAAAAAGAATAGTTGAGCTAAGGGAAAGAAAAAATATGAGTACGAACAAGCTGGCTAACCTTGCCGGAATTTCACAAAGCTATCTGCGTGACCTTGAAATGAACAAAAAGAATCCCACTGTTGAGATGCTTTCGTACATTTGCTTTGCCCTTGATATTTCCGTTCAGGATTTCTTTTCCGAGCAGAGAAACAAGGTCAACCCTTATCTTTTGTCCGCAATCCAGCTCCTTGATGACGAGGAACAGATCAAGCTCTCTGAATTTATCTGCGCTGTAAAAAAGACTGACTGAGCATTTTCGGCAATAAAAAATCACCGTATATTTAGGTGACACATAGAAAAAAGAGGCCGCAAAACGACCTCTTTTATTATTTGGTTATGATTTTTATTTCTTTTTCTTCTTCAAAAATGACAGTTTCGGGAGCTTGATCTTAGGCTCGGAGGAAACCTCGTCTTCAAACGCATCGCTGTTGTTCCAAAGATGGATAATTCCCTCGTCGTTGAGAAGCTTGATAATGATTATAAGGATCGGCACAAGGAAGATACCGATAAATCCGAAGAGCTGCGAGCCTATATACATACCCATAAGAGTGACGAACGACGGCAAGTCAACCGTACCGCCGACGATTTTTGGCTCAATGATCTGTCTGACAACATAGATTATCGCGTAGACCACAAACAGTCCTATTGCCAATCCGACCTTGCCGGTAATCAGGCTGTAAAGCGCCCACGGAACCATAAATGTGCCGGTTCCGATAACGGGAAGAATATCAAGCACGGCAATAATCAGCGACAGAGCAATGATGTTGCCGTCCTTGTATATGCCGATAAGGGTAAGGATATTCAATCCGACGAAAAGCTCCATGCCCGTTATGCAAATGATAAGAACATACGATTTGATTAGCTTGCCCAGCGACTTGAATACAATTCTCTTGGTTGCCGAAAGCTTGCTTTCATTTTCTTCGGAGATTTGACCCTTGATAAACTTAACAAGTCTGTCGTAGTCAACTGCCATAAAGCAGGAAGAAACTATCGCTATCATGACGGCAACGAAAACGGATGGTATCTGCTTCGCCGTACTCCAAATTCCGCTGAGCGGAGTTGAAAGGCTTGCAAGAGAGAATTTTTCACCGTTCGATGCCTTATCCATAATGAAGCTTGCAATTTCCGTTGCGCTCTTTTCTTTAAGTGCGTCAAAGAACGGAATCATAGACTGGGTTGCCTTTGCCTCAAGGCCGTCGGGCAAAAATCTGACGGTGTTAAGCGACCAGTTTTTGACATTTTCGATCAGTGTAGGTATATCCGTCAGCTTTGACTGAATAAAGGCAACAAGGCTTTTTATTCCGTCAACAAGCTTGACTCCGATAAGGGAAATTAAAGCGGCAATGACAAGATACAAAAGAAGAACCAGGACGGTTGCCGTTATTCCTTTTTTTATTTTTGTTTTTCTTGTTATAAAGTTTGTCGGTCTTTGCACTATTACCGCGATGAAAAAAGCGATGAGGAAAGGTGCAAACATCGAAAAACAGTATTTCAAGAATAAGTATGCCAAACCTAAAACAATGGCGTAATAGACTATGTTTATAATCTTTTTGCGTCTGAATTCGGCTTTATCCATAATCAACCTCACTCCAAAAAATTTTCACAAAGTTCCTTGTACTGAATATATTATACCATAAAAGAGGATAATGCAAATAAAAAATGAAAAAATTTAAAAAAACACTTTATTATTTGACACTTTTATGATAAACTAAGTTGATTATATCGTTTAAACATATCAGGGAGTTGAAAACAATGGACATAGCTGTTTTGGGCTACGGTGTTGTAGGTTCGGGTGTGGCGGAAGTTATTTCGCTCAACGAATGTAAAATCACGAGCAAAATCGGAGAAAAAATGAACGTCAAGTATATTCTTGATCTCAGAAAATTCCCCGGTGACAAAAACGAAGATAAGATAATTGACGATTTCAACGTTATTCTTAACGACGGCAATGTTAAGATCGTCGCAGAGGCAATGGGCGGACTTCATCCCGCCTTTGAATTTGTTTCCTCCTGCTTAAAGGCAGGCAAATCCGTTGTCACATCAAATAAGGAGCTTGTTGCCGAAAAGGGCGATATCCTGCTTGAGCTGGCAAAGGAAAATAATGTTAACTTCATGTTTGAGGCAAGCGTCGGCGGCGGAATTCCCGTTCTGCGCCCGATCATTCAGTGCCTTGCCGCAAATGACATAACCGAGGTTGCCGGAATACTCAACGGCACGACCAACTTCATCCTTTCAAAGATGATCTTTGATTCAATGAGCTTTGAGGATGCTCTGAAGCTTGCACAGGATAACGGCTATGCGGAGAAAGATCCGACAGCTGACATCGAGGGCTTTGACGCTTGCCGTAAAATTTGTATTCTTGCCGCGCTTTGCTTCGGTAAGCACGTTTATCCGAAGTCGGTTTATACCGAGGGTATTACAAAAATTACGCTTGAGGATGTTGACTATGCGCGCTCATGGGGCGGCGTAATTAAGCTCCTCGGCAGAGCGAAGAAGGTCGGCGATAAGACCTCGGCAATGGTTTCGCCCGCATTTGTTTCGGATTCAAGCATTCTTTCCGGTGTTAACGGAGTGTTCAATTCCATCCTTGTCCGCGGAAATGCGGTCGGCGATGTTGCTTTCTACGGTCAGGGTGCCGGAAAGATGGCAACCGCAAGCGCCGTTGTTGCAGATATTATCGACTGTGTCCAGCACATCGGACGCAACAAGGGCATAAGCTGGGATAAGGCGGCTGAAGGATCGCTTGTTGACCATAACGAGGTTGAAACGGCTCTTTATGTACGCGCGACAGGCTGTAAGGAATGCGCTGTTAATAAGGCAAAAGAGCTTTTCGGAGATATCAAGGTTCTTTCGAGAGAAAATGCTCCCGAAAACGAGTTTGCATTCGTTACATCGGAGGACAAGGAAAGTACACTCAGAGCAAAGCTTGCTGAAATTGAAAATATCAATGTGCTTTCGACAATCAGGGTAGTTAATTATTAATATATAAAGTGGTGAATTGATTTATGGGACTTATAGTTCAGAAATTCGGCGGCAGCTCGGTCGCCAATACGGAGCGTGTCATGAACGTTGCGAGAATTGTAACGGACACCTACAAGAAAGGAAATGACGTTGTTGTTGTTGTTTCCGCTCAGGGCGACACAACAGACGATCTTATCGCAAAGGCAAAGGAGATCAGCAAGCACAATTCAAAGCGTGAGATGGATATGCTTATGGCTGCGGGCGAGCAGATTTCGATTGCACTGCTTGCAATGGCCATTGAGGAGCTTGGCTGTCCTGCAATTTCTCTCCTCGGCTGGCAGGCGGGATTCCGCACCGACTCGGTTTACTCGGCGGCAAGAATCAAAAAGGTTGACACGGACCGCATGAGAACGGAGCTTGACAACCGTAAGATCGTTGTAGTTGCAGGCTTCCAGGGACTCAATAAGTATAATGACATGACGACCCTCGGACGCGGCGGCTCGGACACAAGCGCGGTTGCAATTGCGGCGGCACTCAATGCCGACAGATGCCAGATATTTACCGATGTTGACGGTGTTTACACCGCAGACCCCCGTAAGGTAAAGGGTGCGCGCAGACTACAGGAGATAACGTATGACGAAATGCTGGAGCTTGCAACGCTCGGCGCACAGGTTCTCAACAACCGTTCGGTTGAAATGGCAAAGAAGTATAATGTTGAGCTTGAGGTTATTTCAAGCCTTAACCCGATTCCGGGAACAATCGTAAAGGAGACCACTAAAATGGAAAAGATGTTAGTCAGAGGCGTAACAAAGGATAAGGACGTATCGAAAATTTCTATCGTAGGCGTTGAGGATGTTCCGGGAATCGCATTCAAGGTTTTCTCGCAGCTTGCAAAGAACAACATAAATGTTGATATCATTCTCCAGTCTGTCGGCAGAGATAATACAAAGGATATTGTTTTCACCGTCAGCATGGCAAATGAGGAGGAAGCAGTTGAGTGCATCAAGGCTCTCCCGTTTATCGGTGACGCAAAGGTATTCAGCGACAACACCGTTGCCAAGGTTTCCGTTGTCGGTGCAGGTATGGAAACTCATCCCGGTACCGCTTCAAAGATGTTTGAGGCTCTCTACGGCAAGGGAATCAATATTCAGACGATCTCAACGAGCGAGATTAAGATCTCCGTACTTATTGACGAGAAGGATGCCGATAAGGCTGTTTCCGCAGTTCACGAAGCTTTCTTCGGCAATGACTGATAAAATAAAGGCATGGTACGGCTTTCGTGCCGTGCCTTTTTTATAAGAGGATGATTGAAATGGACCGTATAACATATATTTATTTTTGGTTGCTGATTCCGATCGTCACAGTAATATTAGCCGTTTACGGCGAAGTGAAAAACAAGAAGCGTGACGAAATGCTCAAGGATGAAAACCGGTCGGCAGTCCGTTTGCCCAAAAGATATAGCTTTCTCGGAATAATACTGACCTTTATCTTCGCGGGAATAACCATATGGGTAAAGCTGAAAATAGACGATTCATTTTTTAGCGTTCTGTTTTTTTGCTTGTTGAGTCTTGCGTGCATGACTTTGACTTTCGCCGCACAGATTTGGGAAATCACCTTTGACGGAATAAGCGACAGCTTTTTTTATATATCATTCTTTCACAAGGAATGTACTATAAAATATTCCGAATGTCAGTATTTTGATTATGGAAACAATATAGGAAAGCTCAAAACCGATAAAAAGACTTTCTACATAGAATTGGATTCAACAAATTTGGACGACTTTATACTGGTTCTCGTTGAAAACGATGTGAAAATGTATATATAAGGCAAAAAATTTTTTAAAAAAACTATTGACAACCGATTTTTTCGGTAGTATAATGCGACTAAACCGATGAGAAAGAGTGAGTAGGTCTTAACCCTGTTCTTTCAGAGAGCCGCAGGCGGTGGGATTGCGGCAGAAGAAGATTTGATCGAATGGACTTTCGAGGGTAAGCGGAAACAAGGCAATGCTTTGGAGTATGTAAGACGGAGGCGACTCTCCGTGAACAAAGGTCAGCGTATGGTTAGTACGTCAGAGTGGATGCGGAAGCGTCAAGCAGGGTGGCACCACAGGATATGTTTTTTATTCCTGTCCCGGCAAGAAATTGCGGGGACAGGATTTTTTTATTTTCACGGGAGGTTTTATTATGATTATATTGACTAAGCTTTGGCGCAGGCGCGCCGAATAAATTTTCACCTCGAACATATTGAAAAGACTAAATACAACATTAAATTTTAATTTCAGAAAGGTTGATATTATCATGAAAAAGATTATTTCTCTTGCACTTTGTGCCGTACTTATTCTCGCAACTCTTACCGCTTGCGGTACAGCTTCCAAAACCAAAAGCTCATACACAGTCGGACTTTGCAACTACGTTAACGATGCTTCGCTCAATCAGATAGTTGCGAACATTCAGTCACAGCTTGCCGCTATCGGCAAGGAAAAGGGCGTAACATTCGATATTAAATATCAGAACTGCAACGCGGACAACAATGTTCTTAATCAGATCGTTTCCAACTTCATTGCCGATGATGTTGATATCATGGTCGGTGTCGCAACACCGGTTGCAATGGCAATGCAGAATGCAACAGAGGGCAAAAATCTTCCCGTTGTTTTCTCCGCAGTTACCGATCCTGTCGGTGCTAAGCTTGTAAGCTCTCTTGAGGCTCCGGGTGCAAACATCACAGGTACTTCGGACTATCTCAACACAAACGCTATTATGGACATCATGTTTGAAACGAAGCCGAGCATCAAAAAGGTCGGACTTCTCTATGATGTAGGACAGGATTCTTCAACAGCCGCTATCAAGGATGCAAAGGCATATCTTGAGAAGAAGGGCATTGCTTATGTTGAAAAGACCGGCAAGACTGCCGATGAGGTTACACTCGCTGCTCAGGCTCTTGTTTCCGATAAGGTAAACGCAGTTTTCACTCCGACCGACAACTCAATCATGACTGCCGAGCTTTCAATCTATGAGATCTTCGCAAAGGCAGGTATCCCTCACTTCACAGGTGCCGATTCATTCGCACTTAACGGTGCATTCCTCGGCTTCGGTGTTGACTACATCAACCTCGGCAAGGAAACCGCAAACATGATTGCAGAAATTCTTCTTGAGGGCAAGAATCCCTCAGAGGTTGCAGTTCGTACATTTGACAACGGTACCGCAACGATCAATACGGACATTTGCTCACAGCTCGGCATGAACTATGACGATGTTGCAAAAGCAATTGCTCCGCACTGCACAAAGGTTCAGCAGATCAAGACCGCCGAAAGCTTCGACACACAGAAATAATTATTTGAAAGGAACTTAACTTATGTCGCTGGGTTCTGTTTTATCACTTGTTCAAACCGCATCCGAGCTTGGACTTATAAGCGCACTTACGGTAATTGCGCTTTACCTGAGCTATTCGATGCTTAATGTATGCGACTTATCGACCGACGGCTGCTTCACTCTCGGAGCAACCGTCGGTGCGGTCGTTACACTCTCAGGTCACCCGTTTCTTGCACTTCCCGCAGCTATGGCGGCAGGCATTGCTTCGGGCTTCATCACCGCGTTTCTCCAGACGAAAATGGGCGTCAACAGCCTGCTGGCAGGTATTATTGTCAACACGGCGCTGTATTCGATAAACATTGCCGTCATGGGCAATTCGTCAATTCTTAATCTGAATCAGACCGACACGGTTTTCACCAAGGCGCTCGGGTTGCTCAGAAAAACTCCGTTCATGGAGCAGTATAAGCTGATTGTCGCATTGCTTGCTGTTGCCGTGGTCGGCGTTTTGCTTGCACTTTTCCTGAGAACGAAGCTCGGACTTGCGATTCGTGCAACGGGCAACAACCCCGATATGGTTCGCTCATCGTCAATTAACCCTGTTTTCACAACGATTGTCGGTCTTTGCATTGCTAACTCGTTCACGGCTCTTTCGGGTTGTCTGCTTGCACAGTCGCAGAAATCGGTCAACATTGACATCGGTACGGGCATGGTCACGATTGCACTCGCGTCACTGCTTATCGGTAACGTTTTCCTGGGCAGGAAGAAGATACCGCTTCAGATTGTCGGAATGGTTCTCGGCGCATTCGTTTTCAGACTTGTTTATACCATTGCGCTTCGCTTCGATATGCCCGCATTCATGCTCAAATTTGTTTCGTCTGTAATAGTTGTGCTTGCTATTTCCATTCCGTATCTTAAGACGAAATTTCCTCTCTTAAAGCGCAAGCTTGATCACCGCTTCGGAAGGAGGACTGCGTAATGCTTAATCTTTCGAACATTTCCATCACCTTCAACCCCGGAACAACGGATGCGAAAAAAGCTCTTGATGATCTTTCTCTTGATGTGAAAAGCGGCGATTTTATTACCGTTATCGGAGCAAACGGAGCAGGCAAATCAACGCTTTTCAATGCCATTGCGGGAACATTTATCGTTGACAGCGGCAGTATTGAATTAAACGGAAAAGATATAACTCTCATGCCCGAACATAAGCGTGCGAGAAAGATCGGCAGACTTTTCCAGGACCCGATGAAGGGCAGTGCGCCCGGAATGACGGTTGAAGAAAATCTTGCCCTTGCCGCAGGCAGAGGCGGTTGGCTCAGCCATGTTTCAAAGGCGGACAAAAAGGCGTTTCGCGAGCGTGTCGCACTGCTTGATATGGGACTCGAAAACAGAATGAGTCAGCCGGTCGGACTCCTTTCAGGCGGTCAGCGACAGGCGCTTACACTGATGATGGCTACGTTCAATCCGCCCGAATTGCTTCTCCTTGACGAGCATACGGCGGCGCTCGATCCCGGAACGGCGGAAAAGGTTCTTGCTCTGACGGAAAAAATTGTTGCCGACAATAAGCTCACCTGCATGATGATTACTCACAATATGCAGTCGGCTCTGGAGCTTGGCAACAGAACGATAATGATGAACAACGGACACATTATCATGGACACTTCGGGCGATGAAAGAAAGGCTCTTACAGTGCCGGATCTGCTTCAGAAATTCAAGGAAGCGGCAGGACGCGATCTTGATAATGACAGGATGCTGTTGATATAAGGAAGATGTTAATATGAAAAATATTGCTATCAGAAAATAC
>DNGF01000076.1:0-3196 GCA_003486665.1 Oscillospiraceae bacterium | reverse complement strand
TACGGTGCGGACGATATTTCTGCTATGAAAGACATATGGAACGAAGTTGTTGATGAGGGCATTGCGTTTCCGCAGGAGGAAGACCTGACGGACGAGAGCGCAAAGGAGTTCTTCAATCAGCAGACCTATTGCGGTGTTGCGGTCGATGAGGACGGCAAGGTATACGGAATGTATATTCTTCACCCGAACAATGTCGGCAGATGCGGTCATATCGCAAACGCAAGCTATGCTGTTTCTTCCGAAAGCAGGGGCTTGCACATCGGCGAAAAGCTGGTACGTGATTGTGTTGCTCAGGCTAAGGCGCACGGCTTCGGAATTTTGCAGTTTAATGCTGTCGTTGCGACAAACATTCACGCAAGACATCTTTATGAACGGATAGGCTTCAAACAGCTCGGCACGATTCCGGGCGGGTTCAGAATGGACGGCGGACATTACGAGGATATCTGTCCGTATTATATTGAAACAAAATAAAATCAGGCTGTAAATCGTTAAAGCAAATTGCTTTTGGATTTACAGCCTTTTTATTATTTATTCTTCTTGAATTCTCTGCCGATTCTGTTCAGCTTTTTCATTGCGTCAATGTAGTTCTCTATTGTGACGCCTTTCGGCATATGCGCCCACTCCGTTGTCTGAACGAATTTGTCTGCCATCTTATAAAATTCGCTTTCGTCAATTTCAATATCGTCGAAGCAAACGGGCAGACCGATTGAACTGTTAAATTTCATAATGCGCTCAACCTCATCGGCTCTATTTTCAAACTGTAAAAGACAAAGAACACCGAGTGAAACAATTTCGCCGTGCAGATGACTGTGGCCGTGTTCCGTGACGGTTGCGCCGTAATAAATACAGTGTGCAAGGGTTGAATTGTAATAATAACTATCAACGGTTGTCATCATATTTGAAACAATACCGGTTGAAACAATGATATCGAGTATTACTTGGTCAAGCGCAAATGAAGGTTTTTTCTCTCTGATTGATTCGAGTGCCTGAGCACCGTACTCGATCAGCGGATCTGTGCAAATACGGCTGACCTGTCTGCCCATAAGCGGTGTGTGGGAAAGGGCATCGTCCTTTGATGAAAAAACAGCTTCATATTCCTTGCTGAGAGCATCGCCGATGCCTGCCCACAAAAGTTTTTCGGGTGAATCGGCAATGACCGCGGAATTGATAAAGCAATGGTTTGCAAGTTTCGGATAATAATAGTCCCTGAATGAACCGTCCAAATTGTAGATAACGGAAATTGCCGTAACCGAGGCGCAGTTTGATCCGACGGTCGGGAAAGTGAACAACGGCTTATCAAGTTTGTCGGCAACATATTTGACAGTGTCGCAGGCACGTCCGCCGCCTACAGCGAAAAGCATATCGGCTTCTTTGACGGTAGGATTTGCGATAAGTGCATCGCCGTTTTCGTAGGTAGAATTTCCGCCGTATTCAATGAAATCAAGAAGCCTGACGTCCGACCCTTCAACACCGTCAATCAAGGCTTTTTTAGCTTTTGCCATTGCCGTTTTACCGCCGATTACTGCGGCTGTTTTGCCAAAGAAACGTGTAACATACGGAATTTCTCTGTAGCAATTCGGACCGATTGAATAGCTCGGTAAATATAGACTGTAATTTGAATTGTATTCGGACATAACATCAAGCCGCCTTTCTGAGCTTATGATAAAAAAGTCCTTTCATCTCCTGTTGCTTAAACATAAGAGACGAAAGGACAAACTTCCGTGGTACCACTCTTTTTCATTCCTGTAGGAATGCACTCATGGAATACTTCATATTCCTGCAAAATAACGGTTGCTTCCGTCTGCACCTATTTTTTATATTCGGCACAGCCGCTCGATGGCGAGTTCGGCGGTCAACTTTCCTGATGCCTTTCAGCCTGCGGCATCTCTCTGTGAGGAGTCTTGCGCTTAATATTCCATGTCATTGCGTTTATGCTTCGCATTGTAACACCGATAATTATAATTGTCAAGTAGAAAAAAGATGTGGAAAATTAAAGGGTAATTGTGCATTTTTTGACTACGCAAACATTGCTTTGCAAAAATTATTATAATTAATAAATAGTTTGTAATCGGCGGCAATATATGCTACAATAAATTCGGTGATTTTATGGATAATATCAAGGCTGTATTTATTGACATTGACAATACTCTTCTGGACTTCAACAAATGCGCTCTTTGGTCGATGCAAAAGGCGTTTGAAGACTATCATCTGAGCTTTGAAAGCTCAATGTTCGATACATTCAACATGATAAATAACCGTCTTTGGCTCAGAATTGAGAAGGGCGAGCTTACAAAAGAAGAGCTTTATGCCTGCCGCTGGAACATGATCTTTGCGATACTCGGCATTGACATTGACGGCGTTGAATTTGAAAACGTGTTTTATTCTCATCTGACCGAAAGTGCCGAGCCTGTTGACGGCGCACATGAGCTGCTGAAATATTTGCACGGCAGGTATATTGTCTGCGCCGCAAGTAATGCCTCATATGCTCAGCAGATAAAACGGCTGAATAATGCAGGAATGACCGAATATCTTGACAGGATTTTTATTTCCGAGCAGATAGGCTTTTCAAAGCCGAAAAAGGAATTTTTTGAGCGATGCTTTGAAAAAATAGCGCCCATCAGACCCGATGAAACATTGATGATAGGCGATTCGCTGACTGCAGACATTGAGGGCGGAGCAAGATTCGGAATGAAAACCTGCTGGTATGACCATAATCTGACAAATGAAAGCTCCGATTTGCCCGATTTCACCGTGCGCTCACTTTCGGAAATAAAAAAATATATTTAATCAGTGGTTACATTACAAAAATGCGTCCGTTTTTTCTTGACCTCGGACGCATTTAATTATATAATACATTTAACTGTTCATTAAATTGTAAATGATTTGATTTTCCTTAAAAGCCCTTCCGTCACGCCTTCGTCGTGCCACCTCCCCTGCAGGCAATGTCATTAACTTAAGACTTTTTTCTCAAAATTTTGGTGTAATATGGACATCGCACCCTGTAATAAAATGACGAAAGAGAATAAAAACACGGGGCTTGATGCTCATATCATGCTACCAAAGTCGGCTACATTTATCATAATGTGAAACGAAATTCCTTAAGTTAATGACATTGCCCTGCAGGGGAGGCGAGAAAAAGTCTGCAAAAGTCTCTCGGCTCCCTTTTGGGGGAGCTGTCAGCACAGCTGACTGAGGG
>DNGF01000011.1:4062-8224 GCA_003486665.1 Oscillospiraceae bacterium | reverse complement strand
GTATTTCTGCTGGTTCGGCTTCAGGTATTTTACGCTGACAAACAACGCTAAGCCGATTGAGATCAGAGTTATTCATTCTGATGTTGCCGTAACCTCAAGCTTTGAGTGCAGTGACGAAACTCTTAATTGGTACTACAAGGCATTTATCAATACGCAGCTTTCAAATATGCACTCCGGTGTCCCATCGGACTGTCCGCACCGTGAAAGGCTCGGCTACACGGGTGACGGACAGCTTACCTGCAATGCCGTTATGACTTCGTTTGACGCTGAAAGCTTTTACAGAAAATGGATGGCGGATATATGGGACTGTCAGGATAAAACGACAGGACACGTTCAGCACACGGCACCGTTTGCAGGAGGCGGAGGAGGACCCGTGGGATGGGGCGGAGCGATAATAAATGTTCCGTATCAGATGTATCGACACTACGGAAACAGAAAAGATCTTGAAGCAATGTACCCCGCGATGGAAAGGTATATAAAGTACATATTAAGGCGGATAAAGGGCGGAACAGTAGTCCGCGAGGAAGACGACGGATGGTGTCTTGGCGATTGGTGTACTCCGTCCGAAATAAAAATTCCCGAAGATTTTGTAAATACAACGATGTTTTTATCTCAGCTTCAGCAAATGGTATATTGCGCTAAGGTTCTCGGCAAGCCATACGAGAAATATATGTCTTGTATGGAGATATATTCAATGGCGCTGTTGATTAAATATTTTGACAAATCGACGTGCGATTACGCGGGCAACGTTCAGGGCGCAAATGCGTTCGCGGTTAACGCAGGCATGGGCGTTGACAGAACGATCGAAAATTTAGTAAGAAAATACAGCGAAAAAACCGAGTTTGATACAGGAATTTTCGGCACGGAGATTTTACTCAGCGTTCTTTACAAAACGGGTAACGGCGAGCTTGCAACAAGACTGCTGGCTAATAAGGGTGAGGCTTCTTTCGATTATATGCGCCGCGCCGGTGCAACTACGCTCTGGGAAAACTGGAACGGGGAGGCATCACATTCCCATCCGATGTTCGGCGCAAGCACGGAATTCCTTTTTGAGGAAATTCTCGGCATAAAGCAGACGGAAGACTCCGTTCGCTATGATAAGGTGGTTATTTCACCCGTTTTCCCAAAGTGTCTTGATTTTGCGAAAGGCAAGATAAAAACTCCTCACGGCGAAATCGGAGTTTCATGGAAACGGTCGGGGGGAAAAACAGAGGTTTGCATTGATTTGTGTGACGGTATAGACGCTGTTTTCAAAAAAGATCAAAACTTTGCGCTTAAAAAGGGATCTAACAGATTTATTATATGACATTAATTTACAGGAGGATATAATATGAATATTTGGCATGATATTTCGCCGAAAAGAATTTCACCGGAGGATTTTGTATGTGTTGTGGAAATTCCGAAGGGTAGCAAAAACAAGTACGAGCTTGACAAGGAAACGGGACTGATCATTCTGGATCGAATTCTTTATACCTCGACTCATTATCCGGCGAACTATGGATTTATCCCGAGGTCGCTCGGTGATGACGGAGATCCGCTTGATGTGCTTTTACTCTGTTCGGAGCCGCTGGAACCGCTAACGCTTTGCAGAGCATATCCGATCGGAGTTATTTCAATGATTGATAACGGGCATAACGATGAAAAGATAATCGCAATTCCGTTTAATGATCCAAATTATAATATTTACAATAATATTGATCAGCTCCCGGAACATATTTTTGATGAGATGCGTCACTTCTTTTCTGTATATAAAATGCTTGAAAACAAAGAAACTGCGGTAAATGAAGTGAGCGAGCGCAGCGTGGCTGTTAAGGTTATTTCGGAAGCAATTGATAACTATATTGAAAATTATTGCAAATAAAAAATGATATAACAAAGCCCTCGGCAAAGTAAACTGCCGAGGGCTTAATAATGCTGTTTTAAATTTTATTTTGCATCCTTTGATGCAGGGTCGAACCAGTCAACGGAATAGGTTTCTGTTGATTCATAGTTAAACTCAAGCGGAACCGTACCAAGGTCAGCGAGTGTGCCGACGCCTGTAAGCTCTGTGGAAACAACAACGTTTCTTGAAAGCTTAAGCTCGGTGAGCTGGTTGCTTTCTTTCTTAAGCGTTGCGCGAATGGTTCCTTCGCCGTACTGTGCGCTGTAGGAATTAACGGTTACAACGCTGTTTACAACATCAAAGTGAGAAAGAATTTCCTTATCGTCCATAATGTTATAAAGCTTTCCGTAAACGCTGTCGGACTGATTCGGATTCTCTTCGGGATAAATCTTGATAACGATTATGTAGGTTGCGCCTGTACCGTCATCCTTGTTTTCCGTAACATATGCGGAACGAATGTCGGCATTGGTAAGCGTGGGAGCTGTATCGGAGCCGAATGTCGGGAAAATATCCTTTGTGCTTTCGCCGTAAGCGGTTTCGTTTGAAAAGCTTTCCTTTGTAATAGCCTTGGAAACGGTCTTGAAAGCAGCCTTGACATATTCGTTGTCACACTTGTCCTTCTGCTCGCCGCTCATATTTGCGCCTTGCTTAATGCTGTAACTGATACCGGGGTTGCCTTTTTTAGCTTCTGCAACGGCGGCATTAAATCTTTCAAGAATCTCTGCCGTTGTTGTAGGTATGGGTGACTTATAATCGTATGTTTCTTCCTCTTCGCCGCAGGCACACAGTGAAAGAACCATGAGCAATGCAAGCAAGAGTGACGAAAATCTAACAATTTTTTTATTCACAATGCCAACTCCTTTTGAGCAATAATTAATTCATTACTTGATTATACCATAATTAAATCAGAAATCCAATAGTTTTATGGAAAATATTTGGTAAAAGAGATTGAATTCTGTCAGATGCCCTGCTCGTCAAAGTTAAATACTGTTTCAAGAGCAATTTTAAGACCGATCTCAATGGTTTTCGGGTCAAGGTTATCCTCTGTGTCAAGACGCGTATGATAATATCTTGCCGGAGCGGGATCCATTGCTGTAAATGATGCCGCAGGGATACCTGCCTGAGATGCTGCCGCTGCGTCTGTAGAACCAAGCTCAATTGCCTTGATCGGAACATCATAGCCGACATTCTTTGCAGCGTTCTGAAGGAGCTTTGCAACTCTTGTGTCGTTCTTTACAATACCGGTCATGTCTTTATCGTATATTGCCATAAATTCATGCTCACGGATAGTATCAAATGCAACAAAAATCGTTTCAACATTTTCATCGTCTTTAAATTCCTGTGCATGAGCCTTCATGTATGCTTTGGTTCCTCTAAGACCTGCTTCTTCGCCGCCGACCATTGCCGCAACAACTTCTGTGTTTTCAAATCTGATGTCATTTGCTGCAAGGAACTTTACAACTGCCGCAGAAACAAAACAGCCTGTAAGGTCATCGTTTGCACCGATAACCGGACGCTTGTAATTTGAGAAGAAGATCGCAGCGCAAAGAACAGGAACGGTTACATAAGTAATGACTGCAAGTATTTTCATTGCGAGATTATCGCCTGTCCAAACAATACCCTGAACGTTGGCAACCAATGCGTAAATGCTGCCGCCGATACCGAGGAGAATTGCAACTACAGCAGTAAGGATAATTGTGAGAACAGCATTGTGTCCGCCGTGATAGGTGTAGGTCCACTCAAAAGCCGAGTCGGTATGACCTGCAATGATAATACGCTTCTTTGTTTCCCCGGATGCCTTGCGAACGCCGATGACGTTACCCGATGTTTTTTTCGGGAAGAAAATGTCAAGAACCGGCTTATAGAAAATGAATTCCGCAAGTACAAAGAAGAGGGTAAGAACCGATGCGGCAAGTGATGCAACGGGAATTCCGAGTGTGAACATAATTGTTGAGAAGATCAAAAGAACAGCTCCGAGCGGAACCCATGCCATAAAGGCTTTGTCCGAACACTTGTATTCCTCTCTCGTTACGCTGTCGCATGAGGACTCAAGCTCTTTCTGCATATGGAGCTGAGCATTTTTTTCTGCCTCACTGCCGACGGGGCGCGGTCCGAAGTCCTTGCAGACCTTTTTAATGTTTTTGATGGCGTAGTTTGTATAAAGACGAACTTCAGAGTCGTATCTTTCTACGCTTTCCGATGATTTCATTGGAATCTTTCCTTTCAAAAAAATAATTTTATAAAGCATTGTTGACAATGACTCAATAAACGAATAAAATA
>DNGF01000011.1:0-4043 GCA_003486665.1 Oscillospiraceae bacterium | reverse complement strand
CAATAATGTTTGGAAGTGAATACGAATGAACAAAAAAATAACGCCTCGTGTAATTAAACTGATAGTTATTCAATCTATCATTCTTATAATTGCCGTAACCACAGTCGGTGCGGCGGTGAACGTACACAATGAATATAAAGAAACCGGAATAAAAGCAAATTCGCAATCTGAGATTACCACAATTCCGGGGGTGAGTACAACGAACAATTCCGGCGAAGTGTCAAAAAAAGACGAAACGACCGCCAAGTCCGAAGCAACTGCCGATACCAGCAAAGCTACGGGCAACGAAACGACAACCGGAAAAAAGCAGAACACGGGAAACTATGAGTATTCTTATGCAGGATTTAATCCGCAGATAATCAATATAAGCTCATCTTCTCCCGTTTCAACTATCCTTCTTAACGGAACTCATGTCATGCCGAAAAGCTATAAGCCCGATCTTGCAGAAGCGGTTGTCGGTTCGGGAGTATATCTTGACGCTCGCGTTGCGCCGTACTACAGAGCGATGTATGCAAAAGCTCTTGAGGACGGAATAGAGCTGACGCCGATTTCGGGCTATCGCTCATACGATCTTCAGACCGAGCTTTTTGAGGATCAGATCCGGCTGGAGATTGACAATAACGGTCTTGACAGAACAAAGGCTACAGTTGCTGCCGCAACGGAGGTAATGATTCCGGGCGGAAGCGAGCATAATGCAGGCCTTGCAATGGATATATGTTCACTCTATGAGAGCTTTGAGGATACCGATGAAGCCGCATGGCTCAGAGAAAATGCCGCAGATTTCGGATTTATTCTCCGCTATCCGAAGGATGCAAAGTCAAGAGCTATTACAAAGGTTATTTATGAGCCGTGGCATTACCGATTTGTCGGAGTGGAAGCGGCAAAGGACATAACGGCAAAGGGAGTCACTCTTGAAGAATACCTGAATGCAAATTAAGTACGGTTGTTTCCCTCATTGACGCCCTCGCGGCGTAAAACCTGGTGTATTGTCATAAAGAATATTTTAATATCAAACATAAGGCTTTGCTTTTCGACATATTCCTTGTCGAGCAGAGCCTTTTTCTCTGCCGAAACATTATCTCTGCCGTTTACCTGCGCCCATCCTGTTATACCCGGACGTACGCTGTAAACATTATACTTATTGCGAAGTTCTCGAATTTCTGTTTCCTCCGGAATGAGCGGCCGCGGACCGATAAGACTCATTGTTCCGTTAAGAATATTGAAAAGCTGAGGAAGCTCATCAATGCTTGTAGCACGAAGAATTCTTCCGAATTTTGTAATTTTGGAGTCCGCGTCTTCAAGCTCATTGCTTGCAACGTTTTCTGTTCCTTTTCTCATCGTACGGAATTTATATATTTCGAAAAGTTCATTGTTTTTTCCGACTCTTTTCTGACGAAAAAGGATCGGAGTCCCGTCTGAAATCATGACACCCACAGATACGATCAGAAACAACGGCGAAAAAATAATTAATGCAAAAAGGCTGATAAGAAAATCAAGAACCCTTTTCATAATATACCTCCGTTTATATTTTAATAAACCGCAATTTTCCCAAATTCGGGCTTATCTCTCGATGATGTAATAAAAATCCTCAGTTTGCTTATATGCAGACCGTCTTTGAATCGTACGATCCTTCTTGCGCCGACGGTGGTTCCATCAAAAACGTTTTCCCACCTGTCATTTTTATATTGCTGAACAAAGAAGCTTTCAATACGCTGCCCCTGCGCGATATCCTCACAGAAATCAAGGTAATGTATATCCTCGTCTTTTCCGAGATCAATTTCAGCGGTGCATTGAGTATCGCTGTTTTTGTAAGGCTCAATAAGAATCGGCTTGTCCATAGCAAGGTTAATTGAAAAGCTTGTTCGGATCTTTTCGCCCAGTTCTTTGAGTCGCGACACATCTCTTTCGTCAAAGGTTCCGTCAGGCTTCGGCGGTATATTCAGAATGAAAGCCGCATTTCCGCCGACCGAACGCAGATATGTATCAAAAAGACGTTCAAGTGAATGAGGAGCTTCGTTTTCATGATAAAACCAGCCGGGACGAATCGACATATCAACTTCCGACGGGGCAAAAACCAAACCCTTTGAATATAGTATATTGCCCAGCGATCCGATGTTCTTATCCGTATTATACATATAGGAAAGATCGCCGCATAAGGGACCGGGCATCGTCTGTATCTCGCAGTAAGGGCAAAGCTCTGAGGGTACGACCGCCCATTCGGCATATCTCGCTAAGCCGTCTTCGTTGCCGCACCAGCGGATAGGTCCTTTGTCGCTGAAAATTGTTGCCCTCGGCTGATATTTATGTATCAGATCAAAAAAGCCGTCAAAATCGTAGACCTGCTTTTTGCCGTTAGGGCCCTCGCCGCACGCGCCGTCAAACCAAACGTGAAAAATTTCACCGTAACGCGTCAAAAGCTCTGTGAGCTGCGCTTTGTAGTAATCATTATATTCTTCCGTCCCGTAAAGCTCAGAATGTCTGTCCCACGGGGAAAGATAAAATCCGAATTTAAGACCGTGCCGGCGGCAGGCTTCGGAGAGTTCTCCGACAATATCGCCTTTGCCGTTTTTGTACGGACTTCTTTTCATACTGTGATCGGTGTATTCGGTTTGCCAGAGGCAAAATCCGTCATGGTGCTTTGCCGTAATAACAACGCCGGACATTCCTGCGGATTTTATCGCTTCGCACCAGCCGTCACAGTCGAGGTTTACGGGATTGAAGATCGACGGATCCTCCTTGCCGGTACCCCATTCAAGATTTGTGTATGTATTCGGGCTGAAATGAACGAAAGCATAAAAGGGCGTTTCGGTTAAAAGCCTGAGTTGGTTTTCGCTCGGCTTAACGTGCGCCGCCTGCTTTATGAAATCTTTCATTTCTGCCCTCCTTTTAGATTTTGGTGACATAAATATGTAGTAAATATGCGCTTTATAATTAGTCAGGTGTTACATTGTTCCATAAAATATAATCGTCAATCAAAACCGCTCTCACGGGCGCACCGTCAATTGCACCCATTTTTACGGGCGGGGCGATAAGATAGTAGTCGCCTGGTTCAACGCCCGAAAGGTCAAGGTTTTCAAGGATTGCAACCCCGTTCTGAAGAAATGCCTTATGCGTTTTCAGCTGATTTCCGGATTTCCCTACAGAGTCGGCATCCGTACCGATAAGACAAATTCCCGTATCGACCGCCTCATAAGCGGCGCTTTCCATAAAAAACGATTGAGCGTCACCTTTAATCAGCAGTCGGGAGCATCTTTTCGGAAAATATCGGTTGACGTATTCGCCTGTAATAACTCCCGGCGGAACCTCGATAACAGTGCATTGACCGATATATTTGTTAAGGTCTGCATCTTCAATTGTTTCGCCGCCGTCAAGAAAATGGCACGGCGCATCGGCGTGTGTTGCTGTGTGAACGCACGCATAAACAGCCGAAAGGTTACATTCGTCGCCCTTTGCGATTGATCGAACGGTGTCAAGCCGCGTTTCGGGATCTCCCGGATATTCTACTGTGGTTAAAAGCGGTTTTGAAATGTCAATTATATTCATTTTAACATCCCTTTAATGCAATACCTCACAATTGAGATGTGCGGATGTGCGAATTGCACAGCAATATTTTTGCCGGATTGTGAAGCATGGCGAAAATAGATTTTAATAAGGTGTGCGCCGTAACTTGTGCATTTTTGTCTTAAATTTTATTTATTTTCAAGCGATGCCTGCTTAAGATATGCGTTTATAAAGCCGTCAATCTCGCCGTCCATAACGGCATTGATGTTTCCGACCTCATAACCTGTTCGGTGGTCTTTGACAAGGGTGTACGGCATGAAAACATAGGAACGTATCTGGCTTCCCCAGCCGATTTCCTTTTGCTCGCCTTTGATGTCTTCAATCTTGTCAAGATGCTCTCTCTCTTTGATTTCAAGAAGCTTGGATTTGAGCATTCTCATTGCAACCTCGCGGTTCTGATGCTGGCTTCTCTCAACCTGACAGGAAACGACAATGTTCGTCGGAATATGGATAAGACGAACGGCAGAGGAGGTCTTGTTGAC
>DNGF01000261.1 GCA_003486665.1 Oscillospiraceae bacterium | reverse complement strand
GTAACAGAACCGAGTGAAATCTGCATACCTGCTTCAAGAAGTGAGTTGTAACCCGTTGTAGCGTCCTGAGCAGTTGCCTTATCGTCCTTCATGTCGAACTTGAATTTAACACCGTTAAGTCCGCCGGCTGCATTGATTTCTTCAATAGCAATTGTAGCGCCGTTCTTTACGGAGTTACCGTAGGAAGCAGCATCACCTGTAAGAGGACCTGTTGTACCAATGAAATACTCCGTGTTGTTAGCTGCGTAGTTGTCGCCCGAAGCTTTATTACCTTCTTTGCCGCCGCAAGCGGAGAAGCAGAGAGCAATCAAAGTAAGAGCGAGTACTGCCGCAAGAACCTTTTTTACTGACTTTTTCATAAGAATGACCTCCTTTTAATTTCCGAGCCTTTTGCAGCTCGGTAAACATCATCTATGATGTGAATAATGATACACTCATAATATTGAGATGTCAACAGGTAAATCTTAAAAAAGCTGTCGATTTTTTAATGAATTTATCCAAAACAATAGGCTTGTTTTTGTGCATTTTCCCCATTACATAACGTAATGTCATTTTTGACAATCAGTATTTATTCAAATTGTAGCATAAATATACAAATTGACCATATAATGTTATAATTTTGTCGCTTTAAAGCGCTGATTCAGCCCATAATCGGTATTTCCATAAAGAACCAGCTCAGGCAATTTATCAAAAGTACACAAAGAGCAACAATTACCGACGTATTTTCTATCGTTTTTCTGCGCCTGTCGTTTTTCATTGACGCCAGCAAGATCGCGCAGGATATAAGCGTAAGCATCTCAGAAAAGAAGAATACACGCTGACCGGAGGCATACACCGAGGAGCTGAATCCGAGAACAACAGCGCTGCATACTCCCGCCAAATAGCAGTTTAACGAACATATGCCCGCTCTTTTTTCCTTAGCAGCGATCATTACCAAGGAAGCAGCTATCAATAATAACGTCAGAGTGCAAAGGACAATAATTATTGCTCCTGATGTGCTGAACCGCCCCGAAATAAACATTTTTTCAAAAGCCTTATCGGGTATTGCGCCGTCTGCGATATAAGACAGTGCATTTCCGCCGACAACGGACAAGGCGAAGAATACCGAAAGTAAAATCGGCATCAGCCTTGACGAATACAAGCTTCTCAGCTTCAAAACGATAACGGTTATAAAAATTCCGAACACGATTACAGACATCAAAAATCCAAACGCATAGTAATTTGAAAGACCGCAAAGCATTTTTTCGAGTATTCCAATTGACGTAAACCGCTCAAATCCGCTCGCCTCATCCCTCATCCTCTCGCTCATTCCCGGTGCCGAAAACAGAATATAGGTTTGAAAAGCACACGGCAAGACGGAAATACAATGATAAAATCTGAATTTCTTCTTAAATACAGCAGCTGTCAAGCTCACCGAATAAAAGCCGAGCGTCAGTGCCGCGGACTGCTCCTGCGAACAAGCCGTGAATGCCGCCGCGAACGAAAGAACAAGGCATACGATCCTCTTGTATTTTATTTCCATCAGATCAAAAATGATCGGAGCGAGAGTAATCACCATACAGCCGAAAGGAAAAAGGTATGTCAGCGATCCCGAAAACCAGAACGCGGCAGGATTCAGACAGCCGATGAACACAAGAAAAGGTATGCACAAAGCAAAATTATATGTCCCCTCTTTGTCAAAAGAACTCATCAGTTTAACAATAAAGTAAACTATTGAGATCCACATAAAAGCCGCAAAAAGCTTCCATACAACTATATTTGTACCGAGGAAGCTCATTGTCAGAAGCTCGCAGACGGTTCTGCCCGAAATTGTTTCGTACCTCAGCCTGAGCCATTCGGCTAAGCTGAAGCCCTCTTCACTCATTATTCCTAAAAAGTGACCGTCATCGGT
The DNA here is from genome assembly GCA_003486665.1 of Oscillospiraceae bacterium. Lineage (GTDB taxonomy): Bacteria > Bacillota > Clostridia > Oscillospirales > Acutalibacteraceae > CAG-488. The sequence goes on along the minus strand of DNGF01000261.1, from coordinate 1,464 downwards.
TTTAATTATCAGCCTTGTAAAAATGAGATAAAACAAGGTTATAACCGAACAAAATCCGATAAAAGGAGCATACTTTTTATTTTTCATCGCGGCTCTCCTCCGATCACATAAGGCATTTCCTTTGTTCCGTTGCCGCAAATGGCACTGACATTTCGCCCGTCAAGCCTGATTGCAGGACATATGCCTGTCAGCTCATCGGTCGCAGGGGTTTTATAAAATGTACCGGACTGAGTAACTGCGGCAACGCTCAATGAATTGGTCGAAATACCCGAACTTGTCCAGTACCAACAGTTCTTACGCAGAAACATAAATCTTGTCTTGCACCTCAGAACCGCCGGCAATGCAGGCTGCCTTTTCCGCTCGGTGGCGGAAAGCTTCGACAGATCGTTCTTTGACGGAATAAATACATCTTCGCTTATTCCGCCGAATTCATCACCGATATTTTTTATCAGGTCGGATTCACTTATGTCCGAAGACCTGCCGAACGGCGCAAAGTCAATTATGTAACCGCTCTGGAGAAGCGTTCCGTCCTCGGAAATAACCCTCCAAAGCATTTGCTCCGTTTTATAAGTACCGTAAAGAACATAATCGCCCTTTTTCAGTACGGCAGACACCGGCTCGTGAACGGTATATTCGTAATGCACATCATCAAAAAGCAGGGGATAAAATCTGTCTTTTGCCGTAAAATCAACGGTTGCCACCGCAATAAACGCGATGGCAAACACACAGCATATAGCTGCAATTATCCGTTTCATATAATCAGAACTGAGCCTTGAGGGCGTCAACCTTATCGGTATGCTCCCACGGAAGGTCAACATCCGTTCTGCCCATGTGACCGTAGGCAGAGGTTGCGGTGTAAATCGGTCTGCGAAGATCAAGCTCGTCGATAATTGCCGCCGGACGAAGATCGAATACGTTCTGAACAGCCTTTGCAAGCTCCTCATCGGAATGTACGCCCGTGCCGAACTTATCAACCATTACCGAAACGGGATGTGCAACGCCGATTGCATAAGCAAGCTGAAGCTCACACTTCTTTGCAAGCCCTGCCGCGACAATATTCTTGGCAATGTAACGGCACATATATGCCGCCGCGCGGTCAACCTTTGTAGGATCCTTTCCGGAGAAGGCTCCGCCGCCGTGGGCTCCGCGTCCGCCGTAGGTGTCGACTATAATCTTGCGTCCCGTGAGCCCCGTGTCCCCGTGCGGCCCGCCGATGACGAACTTTCCCGTCGGATTCACATGAAGGATGAATCCCTGCGGATTCTCGTGCTCGTCAAACACGGAGTGGAACAGCGCGGCTGTGTCCGGATCGAGTTCCCTGAGCATTTCCGGGATGAGAATCTCCTCCACATCCTTGCGTATCTTGGACTGCATGAAGAAATCGTCCGGCAGGAACTCGTCGTGCTGGGTGGAAATCACAATCGTATGAACCCGCACCGGTTTTCCCGTCCCTCCGTCATATTC
>DNGF01000189.1:5987-6877 GCA_003486665.1 Oscillospiraceae bacterium | reverse complement strand
CAGACCACTGGGCTGTTTTTTCATATTCCTCGCCGACTTTGTTATCAATGCCTGCGCCTGTGTTCCAATAATCGCAGTCGGTTCCGCTGTTTACGTTAAATATTTCAAGCGTAACGCAGGATTGGAATGTCCACTCTTTATCATGTCCCTCAGCGTTACCCTGAACAAAGCTCTTAGTCGTTGACTTCTTCACAAGCGCATTTATAGCAGCATTGATCTTAGCTGTTTCGCCGTCAACCTGCTCCTGCGTGGTGAAGCTGTTCTTAACGAGTTCGGCATTTTTCAGTGCATTTTCAACTGAGCTGAAATCAACGTAATCGTTCTTGTTGAGTCCGTTAGCCTTGCTGACCGCCGCATTAAAGGCTGTCCAATCAAGCTTTGTAAGCAATGCCTTGATCGCATTTTCAATCATGGTTTTTGTATTATCAATCGCCGCCTGATTATATGCCGTGCTGAAAGCCTCATAGCCTGCGGCATAGTTATCATAGTCGGTAATAATTTTCTTTGCTGTATCCATTGCCTTCGTCAAGGTTGTGATGTCAACATAGAGATGAGCGTTGGCAATATATGTATCGGCAGTTTCCATTGCAGAACGCAAAGCGGTAGTATCAACTTCGGGAAGTCGGGTAACGTGAGTATAGATGCGCTCACCGCCGCTGATATCCTCGTTCGCATCGGCAGGAAGATTAAACTCGTTATCATTTAGATATTTGATGGTTTCATATCCCGAACGTTCGCTGGAATTATCAATTGACATCGAAACGAGAGGTCCGCCGGCACGAACATCCTTAGTAACAAAATAGTGAAGGTAATCCTTACTACTTCGTCCTTGATTAAGGTCGATAATACCGTTCGCATCTCCGCTGTTCAATGAAGCGGGATAAAGACCC
>DNGF01000189.1:3665-5963 GCA_003486665.1 Oscillospiraceae bacterium | reverse complement strand
GCGAATCCGTTCTTAGGACTCGTATAAGTTTCGATGGAACCCCTCTTGATCATCATACGCAGATCGCGGATCGCTTCCAAGGGATTTCCGGTCATCTTGTATCCGACATATACATAATCTCCGCCGGCACCTGCATTGAGATCCTTATCAATAAGAGTATATCCGCTGTTCTTTACTGCACTTTGAGCCGGCTCTGCATCCTCGTTTCCGCCCGTCGCAAGATAGGAAACGAACTGCGTTCCGGGAGCATAGTAATACTCCTTGGTGTGCGTTTTGGCATAGCTCGCCGCTGCCGCATCCGTTCTGAAAAGGCTAAAATTCAGAACAGGCGCAGACGACAAAAGCAACGCCGCGCACAGAAGCATACTGAAAATTTTCTTGAGCGTTTTCATCAAATCAACTCCATATTACCCATTTTAAAGTATTTTATCACCTTTAGAGAAAAAAATCAACTTTTTTCTTGTAAAGAAAACTATTTCCGTAAAATTATAAATCTACAGAACAAACCTCCTGTAAAAATAACCATTACAGGAGGTCCGATATAAAACTTAGATCAATCTTTTACAATTGAAATGGAATCGACAACACTGTTTTTGTCGGTTTCGAAAGTCGTAACGGTAAGCTTGCCGTTTGAAACATCCATAATCGAGTAGCACGGCGTATCCGACTGGAACCAAAAATCACATTCGGGTCCTACCTTTTCGGTATCAATTCCGTTATAGTTACTGCCTGAGGATGAATTCGCGCTGACATACAGAGTACCCTTGGGATTCGTGTATGTATTGTCATGAAGAACATCATCCGTAACCCTGTTGTTTTTAACGATATACGAACGGCTGTAATAATGGTCATGGCCGCTCAGACAAAGATCAATACCGAATTCATCAAAGAACGGCGTGATGGTTGCTCTGGTAATCTTACTGGTAAAATACTTCGCCGCATTTGCGTCATACGGGCTGTGGTGCATTGCAACGACCTTCCACTTCGCGTTCGGATAAGCCTCGCAGGCTGCCTTTATTATCTTCCTGTGAGTTGTCGGAACAACAACATTGGAATCAAGCACGATAAAAAGAACATCGTTATAAAGGAAATAATATCCGTTGCCCGCAGGGTCTTTGAACGGAACCGATGTATTTCTGTTCGGATTATTGTAATGGCTTGAATAATTCGTTGTGTAGAACTCGTGATTGCCTACAGCTGCGGCTATCGGATAATTTCTGAGCTGCGGCACGGATTCCATCAGTGAATACTGCTTTTCGGAGTATGAATCCTCAACCTGATCGCCCGTTGAAATAATAAAGTTTATCCCCTTATTGCTCTCCGCGGCAAGCTCCATCGTCTTATACCAGCCGTATGTATCATGCTGAAGTATTTCCTCATCGGAGCCTTTGCGGTAACGTCCAATCTGACAGTCGGAAACAAAAAGGACCTTCGTACTGTCTGAGGAAGCTGTCTTAAACGAATAAACATCGCTCCATTTTTTGTCCGCATAATACTTATAATAATATGTTGTATCAGCCTTAAGCTCGGAAGCTGTTGCTTCATGGGTATATTCAAAGAAGAAAATATTGAATTTGCTTTCAACATCAAGCTTTTGAGCGTCACTCATATCCTGCTTTGCGGCAACCTCGATTTCCGCTTTACCGCTCATGAATGACGACTGCCAGGAAAAATTCATCTTTGTATTGTCCTCTCCGGGAGTCATAAGCAAGGAACCCTTGGATTCCAAGAGCTGCGTCCAATTCTTTTCCAGCCATTCCTGCTGCGATTCTATCGCGCCTGTCGAAAAAGTAAACAAGCCGACAATCATAGTCAAGGTAAGTAAAATTGCCAATATTCTTTGTGCTTTTTTCATAGTACAGCACCTCCGTTACGATAATTATATCACACGAGATAAAATAATTAAAGCAAAAAATGTTGACTTTTTTTTGTGCAAACCTTATAATTGTTTTAAACTGTATGTTGTTGTGTATTGATAAGTGAAACTTTCATAACAACACAATATGATTAAAGCAAGCCGCATGAAGCATTCCGTATGAGGACGCTTTTAATTAAAGATAAAGGATGATTTAATGAAAGAGCTGTTAAACGAAATATACAGATATCTCATTCCCGCCCTTTGCATCATCATTACGGCATATTGTATAAAGCATCTGCTTTCAAGCCGCGCGCCAAAGGTTACTCCGGCGTACTTTTACGATGAGCAGAACGGTAAGGAATATGTTATAACGAGCTGGGAAACCTCGATCGGTCGAAGCAATGCCTGCGACATCGTTCTGAATTACGCGTCGGTTTCTA
>DNGF01000189.1:2918-3629 GCA_003486665.1 Oscillospiraceae bacterium | reverse complement strand
TTTCACGTTTCCATGCAGTTATTTCGAAGCATAAAAAAGGCTGGGTCGTCACGGATACCCACTCAAGCTCAGGTACATACGTTCACAATGAGCGTATCGCAGAACCGACCGTTATTAACGACGGAGATATAGTTTCTTTCGGCGGAATTGCACTTCAATTCAGAATAAAATAATCTTAAACCAACCGATTATATTATCAAAAAAGGAGAATACTCATGAAATTCAGAAAGTTTTTATCCGTACTGACGTGTGCAACTCTTCTGTTCACGGCGTCCTCCCCTCTCATGTCCGCTTATGCTGCAGGAGAAACAGACTACACAATAGTCAATCCCTACGACTGCGTTGACTGGGACAAATGGGATTACTACAAGGCAAATCTTCACACTCATTCGGTTGCTTCCGACGGCGATCTGAGCATCACGGACATGGTCGAGCTTTATTATGAGCGCGGATACGATATCCTTGCAATGACGGATCACGGCGTTATAAACAAGGGCTGGAACAAGCCCAGACAGACAAACGGAGTATTTAATTATTTCCGCAAGGCTGAACCTATGAGCGATGAAGACTATCAGAGAATCACCACCGGTTCGGACAGGAACGGCAGAGGCATGATCGACATTAAGCAGGGCATTGAAATGAACATGGCTGTTTTCACAAAGACTCATGTCAACGGCTATTTCACCGACTACGGTCAGGCTGTGTGGGGCA
>DNGF01000189.1:0-2883 GCA_003486665.1 Oscillospiraceae bacterium | reverse complement strand
AGCGTTCCTCTGTTGCCGCTGTTGACCGCCACGGCGGATTTACCGTTCTCAACCATGTCGGCGACTGGGTAAACTCAAACAACTTCCCTGAGCGCTCACATCAGGATTTCTACATATCCTATTTTGCCAACATATTCAAGGACTACAAGAGCTGCCTCGGAATGGAAATAATCAACAATACAGACTCGGTTACAAGAGCCGACAGAGCGCTTTGGGACGAGCTGCTTCAGGTCGTTATTCCCACAGGCAGAAATATAATTGTATTTGCCGATGATGACAGCGAATACGTTTCCGATGTCGGCAGAAGCTTTGAATACTTCCTTCTTCCCGAAAATACCGAAGAGAACGTTAAGGAAGCCATGCAGGTCGGCAACTTCTTCGCCTGCAGCAAGTTCCGGAAGTACACCGACGGCACACCCGATTTTGAAGGCAACGGAGAGGTTCCGCTTGTCAGCAGCATAAAGGTTGATCAAAAGGAAAACTCAATCGAGCTTACACTCGACAAAAACCGCGACTGCAAATCCGTTAAATGGATCGCCGACGGAAAGGTTATTTCAACGGATACGAAGATTGATCTCAACGACTATGAGGATCAGCTCGGCTGCTACATTCGCTTTGAGCTTATGGGCGAAGGCGGCGTGACATACTCACAGGCTTTTGAGCTTAAATATGACGGCAGAGAAGCAAAGGAAAAGGACATTCCCGAAATGCCATGGATTTTCAGAAGTCCGTTTGCCGACAAATTTACACAGCTTATTCAGTCACACGGATTTGCAATTGTTCAGTTCCTCGTTGAAAAGATCGCAAATCTTCTCGGTATCATCTAAACGAAAAATATTTGGGGCTGCGCTCGGTGCGACAGCCCTTTTTTACTTGCAATTGACAGTCGGTAATAGTATAATTTGAGTATAAATTGTTCACGGAGGATAATTATGAATTCATTTTTTAGTGAGCTCAAACAATGGAGCTTTGAAAATTTTCCCGAAAAATTTGCCGCGGCTCTGCCTAAGCTGATCGTGTTTATACTGGTTTTGGTGATCGGCTTCTGGCTTGCAAAGCTCGCGGGAGATCTTATAGTCAAAATACTCGAAAACAAGGGCGTTGACAAATCAATGCACCGCTTCGTAAACCGTTCAACGGTTATTTTTCTGCGAATAATAGTCGCAGTGATTGCACTCGAACAGATCGGCTTTAATGTAAACTCGTTTATAACCGCTCTCGGCGCCGCAGGTATCACCGCCGGACTCGGACTTCAAAACAGTATCGCTCAGCTTGCCGGCGGAATTCAGATTCTTTTCAACAAACCGTTTAAAAGCGGCGATTATGTTGAGATAGGCGACGTTCAGGGTAAGGTTCGTGAGATCAGATTCATGTTCACAACACTTGTCACCAATGACAATAAGCTCGTTGTCGTTCCGAATCAGAATATCACAACCTCAACACTTATTAATTACACTGCACGGGACAAGATCAGGCTTGATCTCACATATTCGATCAGCTACGATGACGATATCGAAAAAGCAAAAAAGGTTTTGAAGCAGGTTGCCGAAAGCGAGCCGCTTCTCCTCAAGGATCCGAAATACACGATCGGCGTATCAAAGCATGGCGCAAGCGGTGTGGATATTGCCTGTTTTGTTTGGTGCAAGAGCGAAAACTATTGGCAGGCATATTTCAGTATGCAGGAAAAGGTCAAGCTTGCTTTTGACAAAAACGGAATTCATATTCCGTACGATCAGCTTGACGTACATATAACAAAATGAAACGGTGATTAAATGACAGACCTGCTTTTAAAACTATTTATAAAAGATTATAAAAACGTAAGCAACCAAAAAGTCAGAATGAAGTACGGCATTCTCAGCGGATGCGTAGGAATAGTTCTGAATGTTGTTCTGTGCCTGATGAAATTCTTTGTCGGCTCAGTGACAGGCAGTATTGCCATCACGGCGGACGCTGTTAATAACCTTTCCGACGCAGGTTCATCCGCAGTAACCGTCTTCGGCTTCAAGATGGCAGGCAAGCCGGCGGACAAGGATCACCCGTTCGGCCACGGAAGAATCGAATATATTACCGCCATGATTGTTTCGTTCATCATTCTGTTTATGGGTGCAGAGCTTGCCATTCAGTCCGTAAAGAAAATCTGGACTCCCGAAGATGTGCGTTTCAGCGCAATCGGTGCAATAATCATTGCCATTTCCATTCTCGGAAAGCTTTGGCTGGCATTTTTCAATAAGAAGCTCGGAAAGCGTATCGACTCCCCTGCCATGACCGCAGTTGTAGCGGACAGTCTGAGCGACATTGCCGCTACCTCCGTCACCTTGATCGCGCTCATTCTTTCAAACTTCTTCCCCTCGCTTCATATTGACGGCTGGCTCGGAATACTTGTTGCCTGCTTCGTATTAAAGGCAGGTCTTGATATTTTCAGAGATACGCTCAGCTCCCTTATCGGCACGCCGCCGTCAAAGGAGCTTGTTGAAGAAATTAAAAATAAAATTCTGTCTTACGATCACGTCAGCGGGATTCACGATCTGATAATGCACAATTACGGACCCGATCACTTCTTTGCAACGGTACACGTTGAAATTCCGTCCGACATAGATGTTATGATAGGTCACGACATTATTGACAATATCGAAAACGACATAAAAAGAGAAATGGGTATCGACCTGACGATCCACTATGATCCGCTTGTAGTCAATAACGAACGCGTTGAATCACTCAGACAGATGACGGAAAATATCGTAAAAGGAATCAGTCCCGATCTGAGCATACACGATTTCCGCGTTGTTGACGGTCCGATGCACACAAATCTTATTTTCGACGTTGTAATTCCATATGTTTTTTCTCAATCGGCAAATGATGTAATCAGCGAAATTTCCCTTAAAA
>DNGF01000028.1:828-14738 GCA_003486665.1 Oscillospiraceae bacterium | reverse complement strand
AATGGATGACCCGGGTGGGATTATACTCAAGCTGATTTTACTTTTATTACTTATTTTAGTCAACGCATTCTTTGCAATGAGTGAAATAGCGGTAATATCCCTCAACGATAACAAAATAGAAAAAATGGCTGAAGACGGCCACAAGAAAGCAAAGCAGGTCGTTAAGCTGACCGAAAATTCGAGCAAGTTTCTCTCGACAATTCAGATCGGAGTTACTCTCGCCGGATTCCTTACCTCGGCGAGTGCATCGCAGACCTTTGCCGATATGATAGTCAAGGCTCTCAAGGATACGGCGTTTTATAACGCTCTCGGTGCAAGCGTAATAAGCGGACTTTCGATCGTTATTATCACGATCATCATGTCGTATTTCTCGCTTGTTCTCGGCGAGCTTACGCCGAAGAAGATAGCCATGCAGGCTCCCGAAAAGATATCCTTTAAGGTTGTCGGAATTCTGCTTTTCTTCTCCAAGGTTTTTGCGCCGTTTGTCAAGGTGCTGTCCGTTTCAACCAACGCAGTCGTTAGGCTTCTCGGATATGACCCCCATGCCGATGAGGAGAGCCTCACGGAGGAGGAAATCCGAATGATGGTTGATGTCGGCGGCGAAAAAGGTGTTATCGAGGACGTTCAAAAAGAAATGATAAACAACATTTTCGAGTTTGACGATCTTGACGCAGGCGATATTATGACCCACAGAACCGATATGACGGCGGTTGACGTAAACGACCCGATAATGGACGTTGTCAAGACTGCGATTGATTCGGGATATTCGAGAATTCCCGTTTTCGATGACGACCCGGACAATATAATCGGTATCATCTATGTCAAGGACTTGCTCAGATATATAGGAACAGATCTGCCGAAGCACGCCATGAGAAAAATCATGCGTACCCCGATGTATGTTCCGGAATCCAAGAGCTGCGGTGATCTTTTCAAGGAAATGACAAGCAAGCACACGCAGATGGCTGTTGTTGTTGACGAATACGGCGGAACAGCCGGCCTTTTAACGCTTGAAGATATTGTCGAAGCAATTATGGGCAATATTCAGGACGAATACGACGATGAAGAAGAGGAAATCTCAAAGATAAATGAAACGACCTTCACGATTGACGGCTTGACGGATATCGACGAGCTTGACGAAATTATCGGCAAGGATCTGCCGGAGGGCGATTATGACACCATCGCAGGCTATATCATAAGCCGACTCGGCTATCTCCCGAAGCAGGGCGAACACAGCGAGGTCATGTTTGAAAACATTCGTTTCACTGTTCTTGAAGTCGAAAACCGACGCATTGAGAAGGTCAAGGTTGAAATTCTTCCCCTCCCCGAAAAAGAGGATGATGAGGACGACGACTCGGACAAAAAGAATAAAAACAAAGAATAATTAAATGCCGCATCCGAACGGGTGCGGTTGTTTTTTGCAAAAAATTTTGTAAATTATTAACGAGATAAACATACGAAAAACGAAGAAAAAACGAGCATACGAGAGATCATGAATGATAAATTAAAAAATCGAGAAAAAAGTTCTTGACTTAATCAAAGGGTTGTGTTAATATATTCGAGCAGTAAAAATTTATTTGGAGGTAAGTTTATGTCAACTTATATGCCTAAGTCGGGCGATATCGTCCGCAAGTGGTATGTGCTTGACGCAGCGGGAAAGCCGCTTGGCCGTGTTGCGGCTGAGGCAGCAGTTCTTCTCCGCGGTAAGCATAAGCCCCAGTTCGCTCCTCATGCAGATTGCGGCGATCATGTTATCATAATCAACGCTGAGAAGGTTGTCCTTACAGGCAACAAGCTCGATCAGAAAATGTACTATCATCACACCGGTTACATCGGCAACATGAAGAAGGTTAAGTACAGCACTCTTATGCGTACAAAGCCGACATTTGCCGTTGAAAAGGCTGTTAAGGGCATGATCCCCGACACAACAATCGGCCGTGAGGCACTCACAAGACTTCGCGTATATGCAGGTGCAGAACACAAGCACGCTGCACAGAAGCCCGAAGAGTGGGCATTTTAATGAAGGGAGGCAACAATAATGTACGATTCTAATCCTTACTTCTACGGCACAGGCCGCAGAAAGAAATCAGTAGCTCGTGTTCGCGTTTATGCAGGTACGGGCAAGGTAACCATCAACGACAGAGATATTGATGATTATTTCGGACTTGAAACACTCAAGCTTATCGTTCGTCAGCCTCTCGAACTTACAGGCACAACCGAGAAGTTCGACATCGTTTGCCGTGTTAACGGCGGCGGCGTAACAGGTCAGGCAGGTGCTATCCGTCACGGTCTTTCAAGAGCTCTTCTCCAGTATGACGAGTCACTTCGTTCAGCTCTCAAGAAGGCTGGCTTCCTTACTCGTGATCCGAGAATGAAGGAAAGAAAGAAATACGGTCTCAAAGGCGCTCGTCGCGCACCGCAGTTCTCAAAGAGATAAATTGTTATTCCTGTTATCAAACCTCGAAAGAAGTTCTCTTTCGGGGTTTTCTTTTTGTCTAAATCCTTGCTCCGTCTTTTGAATTTTTTCTTGACAAACTTACACATGTATAATACAATTATTTAAAATCCGTTTTCGGACCGCTCCTAAAAAAAGAACAAAAAGGGAGATATCGGATGAAAAACGTAAAAGAAATTCACGCCCTGCTCAACCGTCTTTGCAAGGCGACAGATGAGCTTTACCACAATTATGCAACGAATATAGGATTGTCCGACTCTGCGCTTTGGATTTTCTATGCCATCTGCGAATCGGACGGTTCACTTACGCAAAACGAGCTTTGCTCCCTTTGGTGCTATTCAAAGCAAACGGTTAATTCCACCGTTAAATCGCTATGCGACAAGGGCTTACTTTTCCTTGAACACATCGATGGCACAAGAACTCACAAGGCAATAAAACTGACCGACGAGGGACAACAATTTTGCGAAAAATATATTCTGCCGCTTATTAAGGCAGAGCAGGATGTTTACTCGACAATGACGGACAAGCAAATTGAAGAATATGTTTCCGCCAAGGAAAATGAATATAAGCTTTTAAAAGACAAATTTGCAGAAATTGGAGCAAGGAGAGCGCAATGAAAGATAAAAAGAAAAGCCAAAAAGCCGAGCTGCTTTTTTCATTTTTAAACGGCACAAAGCTGTACTTTTTCCTGACAATTCTTTTTGCAGGAATTACGGCACTCGCCGACATGATTCAGCCGCAGATAATCAGGCTTGCCGTTGACAACGTTATCGAGGGCAAGCCATCCGAATTTGCGGAATGGGTAAACCGAATTGTTGAGAAAATCGGCGGCTTTGACTATTTAAAGGAGAATATCTGGATACCTGCGCTGGCGGTCGTTATTGTTGCGGCAATTCAAATTTTTTCGCAATACTCCAACCGCGTTTACAACACAAAGGCTTCCGAAACGCTTGTAAAAAATATGCGTGACAGAGTTTTCACTCATATTGAGCACCTTCCCTTTTCGTGGTTCATGCAAAACAAGACAGGCGATATAATACAGCGATGTACTTCGGATATCGAAACAACAAAAAATTTCCTTTCGGAACAGCTGACATCAATATTCAGAATCATTCTGATGCTTGTCCTTTCGATTTCGTTTATGATATCCATGAATCCGCTGTTGACGGTGATTGCGCTGATTCCGATGCCGTTCATCGTACTTTCCTCTTTCTTCTTCCACAAGAAAATGCACAAGGCTTTCCGAGAGTGCGACGAAAACGAGGGCAAGCTTTCCGCAATGGCGCAGGAAAATCTTACAGGTGTACGTGTTGTTCGAGCATTCGGTCAAGAAAGAAGCGAAATTAAAAAATTCAAAGCACAGAATAAGTTTTATACCGGTCTTTGGGTCAAGATGTCAAAGCTCATGGGACGTTTTTGGACTCTCTCGGATGTTATAGCGGGCTTGCAAGTCATGATCGTCGTTGTGGCAGGTGCAATTTTCTGCGTTAAAAGAGGGTTGTCGAATGGCGAATACATAGCTTTCATTTCGTACAATGCAATTTTGGCAGGACCTTTCCGTCAGCTCGGAAGAATGATTTCCGATTTCAGCCGCGCAACGGTTTCTATTGACAGAATTTTTTACATTATGAATTCACAGGTCGAAACCGACGAACCCGATGCGATCGAACCGCCGATGAACGGCGATATAAAATTTGAAAACGTCTGCTTCGGTTACGACAATTCCCCCGAACTTCTGCACAACATCTCTTTCGAAATGAAATCCGGATCAACGCTCGGAATTCTCGGCGGAACAGGAAGCGGAAAATCTACTCTTATGCTTTTACTGGATAAGCTATACGATCTTCCGCCGAAAAACGGAAAAATCACGATCGGCGAAACAGACATACGAAAAATTAAAACCAAATATCTTCGTAAAAATATAGGCATGGTTTTGCAGGAGCCGTTTCTGTTTTCAAGGACAGTTTATGAAAATATAAGCATTGCCGACGACTCGCTGACGCTTGAAGATGTCCGCGCCGCGGCAAAGGCGGCGGCTCTTGACGAGAGCATAACATCTTTTCCGAAAGCATACAACACGCTTGTCGGCGAGCGAGGAGTAACCCTCTCCGGAGGTCAAAAACAGCGAACAGCCATCGCAAGAATGCTGATAGGCAACTATCCGATAATGATTTTTGACGATTCGCTCTCGGCTGTCGATACGCAGACCGATGCTAAAATCAGAAAAGAAATAAGCAAGCGTTTCGGCAAGGCAAGCGTTATACTTATTTCGCACCGAATCACCACCCTCTCCTCCGCCGACAAAATAATCGTTCTCGATCACGGCAGGATCAGTGAGGAAGGCACGCACGATGAACTGAAATCGGCCGGCGGAATTTATCAAAAGATTTACGAAACACAGACCAACACCGAGGAGGCGATATAAGTGAAAAACAAAGAAAAAAAGCTTCGCTTCTTCGGCATAGGGAAAATCATTCCTTATGTTAAGGATTATCGCCGCGAATTTGCGATAATGATCGTTTTCAGTATTATTGCCAGCGGAGTTGAAATAACCTTCCCTCAATTTCAGCGTTATGCGCTTGACAAATACGCAGGCACAGGCACACTTGATCATATCGGCATTTTCATCATCGCATATGCGCTTGCGATTATACTCGCCGGTATTTTTAACTACTACGCAAACACAACCGCCGCCATAATTGAGGTCAAGGTGCATAGAAAGCTCCGCGATGTCGGTTTTGTGCATTTGCAAACGCTGTCCTTTTCATATTTTAATCAAAACAGCGTAGGATACATTCATGCAAGGCTGATGAGCGACACGGAGAAAATCGGCACGCTCGTTTCTTGGACTCTCATTAACGGCATTTGGTACATGGCATACCTTGTGGGTTCGGCAGTCATTATGCTGATGATGAACGTGAAACTGGCGCTTATGGTTCTGACCATTCTTCCGATATTGATGATAATTGTAGGATTCTTTCAGAAAAAGCTTATCACAGCCAACCGTGAGGTCAGGGAGATCAATTCGAGAATAACAGGAAACTTCAACGAAGGAATTGTCGGAGCAAAGACGATCAAATCACTTGCGGTCGAAGATAAGATATCGAAAAATTTTGTCAGCGAAACAGCAAAAATGAAAACAAAATCCGTATATATTTCAAGACTGCGCGGTGCTTTCGGCGCGGCAATGAATTTTGCCTCCTCCGTTGCCCTTGCGATTGTTTTATTCAAAGGCGGATATCTCGCCGCAGATGAGGTCGGAATGTTTGCCGCGTTCATGTCATATGCACAGGGAATGATGGAGCCTGTCAGGTGGCTTGTAAATGTAATTTCCGAGTTAATTTCCATACGCGTAAACATTGAACGCTTCACTAACCTGCTCGATGAAAAATCCGATGTTGTTGATTCTCCGCAGGTTGTGGAAAAATACGGTGATACATTAACTCCCAAAAAAGAAAACTGGGAGCCGCTTAAGGGCGACATTGAGTTTAAAGACGTTACATTCAGATACCCAGACGGTGATGTAAATGTTCTTGAGCATTTTTCTCTTGATATTCCGTTTGGCACCCACATTGCAATTGTCGGTGAAACAGGTGCGGGCAAATCTACTCTCGTTAACCTCGCCTGCAGATTTTATGAGCCAACAAAAGGGCAAGTTCTTATTGACGGCAAGGATGCAAGGGAACGATCCCAGCTTTGGCTTCATTCGTCAATCGGCTATGTGCTTCAAACGCCGCATCTTTTCTCAGGAACGATCAGGGAAAATCTTTTGATGGGTAATCCCGATGCAACGGATGAGCAGCTTAACCGCGCACTCAAAATTGTTTCCGCCGATGAAATTGTCGCCGGACTTGAAAACGGAATTGATACCGATGTCGGTGAAGGCGGCGATCTGCTTTCGACCGGCGAGAAGCAGTTGATATCTTTTGCCCGCGCAATTCTCGCCGAGCCTAAGATATTAATTCTCGATGAAGCGACAGCTTCAGTAGACACAATTACAGAGGCTAAAATTCAAAACGCCATGGAGGCCGTGACTTCGGGCAGAACCTCGATAATGATTGCTCACAGGCTTTCTACTGTACGAAATGCAGATATAATTCTTGTTGTTAAGGACGGCATGATTGTCGAAAAAGGCACGCACAGAGAGCTTATTAAAAATCGCGGCTACTATTTTGAACTGTATACAAGACAGTACGAGGACGAAGCAACAGCAAAAATTTTGGCATAAAATAACATGGGTTATCGCATTTGGCGATGACCCATGTTTTTCTTATATAACCGCTGAGATTATTAATATTTTATTTTTCTTCCAGCGCTTCGCTTACGGGAACAGTAACCTTTCTGTCATAGCAGGAGAAAACACCGTCAACAAATTTTTTGTCGGGTCTTTTGGTGATAAGGCTGACAAGCGGAACAATGATAAGTGAAGCAAGCATTGCAAAAGCGCCGCAATTAACGGGGCTTTGAAGTATTTCAGGGAAATATGCCTTGAAAAACATATTCGCAATCATTATGCCGGAACCCCAGATAAAGCTGACTGCACAGGCTGCCTTTGTAACCTTTTTCCAGTACAAGCTGTAGAGGAACGGAGCAAGGAACGAGCCGGCAAGCGCACCCCATGAAAGTCCCATAAGCTGAGCAATAAACGTAACCTTATTCTTGTACTGAACAACAGCTATAACAGCAGAAATAATAATGAAAACCAGGATAAATGCGCGGATTATAACAAGCGTTTTTTTCTCGTCCTTCTTCTTTGAAAGAGGAACAATAAAATCAAGCGTCAGCGTTGAGCTTGAAGTCAGAACAAGCGATGAAAGCGTTGACATTGAAGCGGAAAGAACGAGAATAAGTGTAATTCCGATAATCAGCGGTGAAAGATTTGAAAGCATTGTAGGAATGATTTCATCATAGCCCTTTGCGGCAACGTCAACATTGAATATTCTTCCGAATCCGCCGAGGAAATAGCATCCGCCTGCAACGATAATTGCAAAAACGGTTGAAATTATCGTACCCGTGTGGATGGACTGCTCACTCTTGATCGAGTAAAATTTCTGAACCATCTGCGGCAGGCCCCATGTGCCGAGCGATGTCAGCAGTATAACTCCGGCAAGACCTGCGGGATCGGGTCCAAAGAAAGATGCAAATACGCCCGGAACATTTGATACCGCAGGATCGCTGACCTCTGCAAGTGAGGCAAGCGAGCCGCTGAATCCGCCGTGGATTTTAAGGACAGAATAAATGATTGCAACAATGCCGACAAGCATTACAATGCCCTGTATAAAGTCATTAATTGCCGTTGCCATATATCCGCCGGCAATAACGTAAACAGCCGTCAGAAGAGCCATAACGGCGATACATACGGTATAGTCAACATTAAATGCCATCTCAAACAAACGTGAAAGTCCGTTATAAAGCGACGCGGTATACGGAATAAGGAACACAAAAATTATCAGCGATGTTGCGAGCTTAAGCGCATTGCTGTCAAAGCGCGAACCGAAAAACTGCGGCATGGTTGCCGAGCCGAGATGCTGAGTCATGACTCTTGTACGTCTGCCGAGGATTACCCACGCAAGCAAGGAGCCGATAAACGCATTGCCGAGTCCGATCCATGTTGACGCAACGCCGAATTTCCAGCCAAACTGTCCTGCATATCCGACAAAAATAACGGCGGAGAAATACGATGTGCCGTAAGCGAAAGCGGTCAGCCAAGGTCCGACGCTTCTGCCGCCGAGGACAAAGCCGTTGACATCCGTTGCCGTCTTTCGGCAATATATGCCGACGCCTATCATTACGGCGAAAAAGACCACAAGTAATATAATTTTGATTGCCATAAAATAACCTCCTCAAAAAATAAACGGTCCTGACCGTAATTGATCAAGACCGTCTGTTTTTTCAAACGAATTATCGCTTTGAAAGGCTGAACAGACAGTCACAAATATAGTAATAATAGTAATGGTTATGCTTCATAACTGCCTCTCCTTTCAAAAGATGAGCCTATTATATACTACATTTTTCGACTTGTCAACACTTTAAAGCGCTAAATTATAAAAAATTTTATTTTTCTATGATTTTTTTCATTGCAATCAGCAAAATATATACCGAAAATGCCATTCTTTGCTTGCAAAACATGAAAAACAGCCTCCAATAAATCGGAAGATATTGCATATCGAGCTTTTTGTACGCATTCCTGTATCTCGGTGTTGCAAGAAATTTTCTGATATTTTTTATCCTCGCCATATGACCGTCCGGGTTAAGCATTTCCGTCAGTCCCAAGCCTATCATGCTGAAACAAATTCGGTTGTCCAGCGCCACAGTGAAATCATTCGGCAATTCATTCTCGGCTATATATCTCTCCATTCGGTCATACAGCTCGTTCCACTGCGAAAAAAGCTGTGATTTATAGCTCCTTGTCAGCGAAACATTGTTGTCCTTGCGATAATGATTAAACGGACGGTTGATGAACACCGACCTGTGAACAAAGCCGAAGCATTGCAAATTAAAGAGTGCGTCCTCAGTGCCGATAAGCTTTGTATCGACAAATTCAAGCCCGTTTTCTTTAATAATATCGGCTCTGTAGAGCTTGCCCCATGCCGTCACAAGAGAGTCGGCATTGCTTGGGTCGGCTGTTTCCTCGCCGCAAAGCCCTGTCATTCGCCTGTGCAGCTCACGGCAGCCGTTTTCGTCAAACACCTTGTCAGTATCAAATATTTTCTTCTCGTCCGAACGGTCGGGGAATTCGCGAACGTAACCCCACATAACAACATCGGCGTTGTTTTTCTCAGCTGCGCTTACCGCAGTTTCAATCGTTTCGGGATCGAGCCAATCATCGCCGTCAAGAAAAGCTATGTACTCGCCAGTTGCCGATTTGATTCCCGTGTTTCTCGCTCCCGAAAGGCCTTGATTTTTCTGTGAAATCAGCTTAACCCGCCTGTCCTTTTCGGCATAAGACAAAATGACGGCGGCGCTCCCGTCGGGAGTACCGTCGTCAACGCATATAATTTCAAGGTCGGCATAAGTCTGACCGATAACGCTTTCAAGGCACTTCGGCAGAAATTTTTCAACGTTATAAACGGGAATAATTATGCTGACTTTTTTCATGATTTATGATTCCTTTTTCTTAAAAATAAGAAGCTTGCTGAAGAAATAATTGATTATAACAACAAGTACGCTGGCAATAATTTTTGCAAGCATTCCCTTTGTTCCGAAAAGCTCCTGATCCATGCCGAGCTTCATGAGAGCAGGCACACCGAACCATTCAATACAGCCTGTTGCAAGTCTTGCGGCGATAAACGAGCCAAGCTCTTTGAAAACAACATCGCCCTTCCAGCTCTTGCTGTCAAATACCCAAAGCTTGTTGGTAATGAAAGCAAAGAGAACCGCCGCGATCCATGAAAGCACATTTGCGATCGAAGCTTGAAGAATATCGTTGTTGTCAACAAATTTTCCGACAATTCTGTCAAACAGAGCATAGCTCGCCCACGAAACAACGGTTGTCAGCACACCGAATACAAGGTACATAAAAACCTCGCGGCTAAGCACCTTACGGCAGATACCTACTACCTTTTCATTCTTTATATGTTTTGCGATAAAATCATTGATGCTGTCAAAAAATTTATCCATATTTTACACCTTTATTTCCACATTCATTCCGAGAATATCCTTGTATTTCTCGGTTATCGGCTTAATATAGTTCTCGACAAATTCCTCTGTCTGCTGAGGCGCTCTGCCGACATAAAGCTCAGGCTTCATTATTTCCTTGAGCTGTTCAAGCGTAACGCCGAAAGCGGGATCGTTTGCAATTCTTTCAAGAAGATCGTTTTCGCCGCCGTCCTGTTTGACAACCTTTCCCGCCGCCATTGAGTGAACGCGAATCTTTTCGTGAAGCTCCTGACGGTCGCCGCCGCGCTTAACGGCTTCCATCATAATGTTTTCCGTTGCCATGAACGGAAGCTCCGCCATGAGATGCTTCTCGATCATCTTCGGATAAACAACAAGACCGTCCGTAATATTAATATACACTTCCAGTATTGCGTCTGTGGCAAGGAAAGCCTCCGCAACACTGATTCGCTTGTTTGCCGAATCGTCAAGGGTGCGCTCAAACCACTGAGTTGCCGCTGTGATCGACGGGTTCATAACGTCAGCCATAACGTAACGGGCAAGCGAAGAAATTCTTTCGCTTCTCATCGGATTGCGCTTATATGCCATTGCCGAAGAACCGATCTGATTCTTCCCGAACGGCTCCTCAACCTCCTTAAGATGCTGAAGAAGCCGAAGATCATTTGTGAACTTAGCCGCCGACTGAGCAATGTTGGAAAGAGTGAAAAGCACCTGCGAATCCACTTTTCTCGAATAAGTCTGTCCCGAAACGGGATAAAAATTCTTAAAGCCCATTTTCTCGGTAATCTTTCTGTCAAGCTCCTTTACCTTATCGGTGTCGCCGTCAAAAAGATCCATAAAACTCGCCTGAGTTCCGGTCGTACCCTTTGAACCGAGCAGCTTCATCTGAGAAATCTGAAATTCAAGCTGTTCATAGTCAAGCAGAAGATCATGAAGCCAAAGCGATGCCCTTTTGCCGAGGGTTGTCGGCTGAGCGGGCTGGAAATGGGTAAAGCCAAGACACGGGAGATCCTTATACTCCAGTGCAAACTTTGAAAGCTTGTCCATGAGATTAACGAGCTTTTTGCGGATAAGCTTCATTGCTTCGGTCATAGTAATAATATCGGTATTATCGCCGACATAGCATGATGTCGCTCCGAGGTGGATGATTCCCTTTGCTTTCGGACACTGAACGCCGTAAGCATAAACATGGGACATGACGTCATGACGGACAAGCTTCTCCCTCTCCTCTGCAACATCATAGTTGATGTCCTCGGCATGGGCTTTCAGTTCGTCAACCTGCTCCTGAGTTATATTCAGTCCAAGCTCCATTTCGCTCTCTGCAAGCGCGATCCAAAGCTTGCGCCATGTTCTAAACTTAAAATCGGGAGAAAAGAGATATTGCATCTCCTTGCTTGCGTAACGTGAATTGAGCGGGGTTTCGTAAGTATCTTTCATCATTAAAATCCTCTGTTCAAGTAGTATATGTTAAGATTATAATACCTTTAAAGCAATGTGTCAAGCAAAGGCATCGTTATTAAAATTGCACTTCACTTTAATTGATTTTGTTGACTTTATTATATAATTCCGTTATAATAAAATTTGGATTTAATCTTTTAATATAGGAGGGGTCGCATATGAAAATATTAAAAAAGGCTGTAAGTGTTATTCTGGCTGTGATCATCTGCCTTGCGGTTTTCCCCGGAACAATGAAAATAAAATCTTCGGCGGTAAAATATGCGTACACAGGAAACAAGGAAACGGGCATTACGGGAACGCATCATTGGCCCGGAAACTGTCTTGGCGGTACAAGCGTTAAGGCTCTCGGCGCAAACGAGGTTTCAACCGATCTATATACATATAATACAGAACGGACCGGCGTTTCCGGACAAGCCGACGTCAGAGAAATGAGCGACGACGACGCTCCGGTTGCAACTTATTATGTTGATGCAAATGATTCGGAGTACACTGCCACACTTCTTTGCGAAATGACTGCCGACACATATGCCAGAATCATTAACCTTCAAGTTACGGCATCGGATGACACAAAAAGCAAGTGTTCAATAAGCGACCTCGGATGGAACACTCAGTGGTATTTTAAGAAAGATAATAAGGTCAACGGAACAAGCAAATATCTTGAATTTACGGGCAAAACTCCCTCTTCGGCAGGTCAGCAGGTTGAATATATGCTGTATTTTCTGACGGATATTCAGAATTCTCAGTCCGGATATATTGACGCTGTTTATAAATTGAAAATTCGCTTTGTTGCATTCGGCGGTTCCGACAGCGGAAAAACCACAGTAACAAACCATATACTCCGTAATTGGACCGACTTGTATTGTTATGACGCGGTGATGAGTGCATACAACGTTGACGGCGGTGCAAACGGTGAATATATCAATAATTCCGATGGCGAATATGCCGCGAGCGACTCCGATTTTCTGCTCAAATCAACTGCGGCAGCCTATGCTTATATTGACCGTACCGCTTATTCAAGCCTTGAAGATACCGGAATCAGCTTTTCTCATAAGGTTTCATCGCTCTGCGCCAACGGAACAAACGGGTGGTCTTGGGCAGGAATAAGAGTAAGCAGTGACATAGGCTCGTTTTCATGCTCAATCGGAAGCATAGATTATACCATTGACAATTCAAAGGGACTTTCTTATTTAACAGATGTTTACAATCTTCCGTTTAAGATCTGCGGTTCATTGCCAAATGCCGGCGAAGCCGTGAATATCACCGTTTCGGGCTACTACAATGCAAACGCAACAAAAACAGGTTACCATTATAACGCATACACAAATCTTGTCTTAACTCTTTATCTCTATGATAAAACCGAATTGAATACAAAGCTTCTTGAAGCAAAAGGATATTTGAATTCGGAGCAGCAATATTCAAGTGTAAGCTTTGCTTCTTTTAAAAACGCATATAATTCCGCTTTGGATATTGCTGACAATCAGAAAGTTACACAGGCTGAAATTGAAACCGCGATTGCGAATCTCACCAACGCCATCAATGCACTTGAACGAATTCAGACGGTAACGCTTGACAGTCAGTCGGCAACGACGGCGGGTACGACATCGGTTGTTGCAACGATCGGCAAGGCTATGCCTGCGATCACGCTCCCGACCCGTGAGCATTACTCATTCGGCGGCTATTTCACTCAGCCGAACGGAGAGGGCATTAAATACTACAACGCGGACGGCAGCTCGGCAAGAGATTTTGACCTTGAGAGCGATATTACGCTTTATGCAGACTGGACGGCTGATAAGTTTAATGTCAAGTTCGTGAATTATGACGGCACGATTCTTGATCAGCAAAACATTGCTTACGGCGAAACGCCGGAGTATAAGGGCGATACACCGACAAAGCCGAGCGATGACAGCTATGAATACACATTCGGCAACTGGTCGCCGGAAATCGCGGAAGTAACGGGTGAAACCACCTACACTGCACAGTTCACGGAGAAAGCACACAGATTCTACTGCTCGGCGATTGACGACATGCAGCATGAAGACGTATGTATGGACTGTAACTATAAGAAGTCTGCGGAAAATCACCATTTTGTTTATGTGAAGATCAGCAATATCCGTTATGGCTACAAATGTAAGGAATGCGGCTACGAATACTCTACACAGTTGGGAAAGAACAATGTTGAATTTGTATGCAGCGATTATTCAGATGCAGTCAACAAGCAGATCGTTGCAGGATGTAAATCCTCCTCGGTATATAATTACGAAAAGTCGATCAACTATCCGATCGTCACAATTCAGGCTCCCTTGAAGATAACTTCAAACGGACAAACCCTGTATTTTGTATACTGGAAAGACGCCGACACAAATGAAGTTGTAGGAACATACAC
>DNGF01000028.1:427-705 GCA_003486665.1 Oscillospiraceae bacterium | reverse complement strand
GCTGTAATCGCATCGAGAGTTGTTGATTGCCGACTGAACGACGACGGAAGCTATTCGCTCCTTGCCGAGCATAGCGTAGCATCATCGTGCAAGTCAATTAAAGGCCATGGAGTTATTTACACAACCGACAGCTCTGCAATTGATTCACTTGTATACGGCAGTGACAACGAGAATGTTACAATCAAGTCCGCAACAACATCGAACAGCGCGCTTACGGGCTTGTTTGAGGTAAATGTAAAGCCTCAGGGAGCAAGCAAGATATGGGTAAGATCGTATGT
>DNGF01000028.1:0-232 GCA_003486665.1 Oscillospiraceae bacterium | reverse complement strand
CCGACAGAGAAGAGTCCGCTTGAGATATTCAGGACGATAATCGAAAAGCTGGTATCAATAATCAACGAGATCATATCATACTTCACGAAAGCAGGTGCAAGAATATGAGATATGAAAAACCTGAATTGGAGATCGAAAAGTTTTCAATAATCGAGAATATCGCGGACGAGGGAACCTCCGGCGGATTTGATATCCCGATAGATGAGAACGACCCGATTTATGAGGTTGTTGC